>JAKBAP010000542.1 GCA_021808995.1 Planctomycetota bacterium
GAGCTCCGAAGGAAGCAACGGGGGAAAGCTCGCGCGCAAGAGCGCGTCGACCCGGGGCTTATTGAGCGCGAACAGCCCGATCAAGAGACCCAGCACCGCGATCGCCTGCCTTCGCGTGAGCGGGCTTGTTCGTTTGCTCGGGCGCGCTTCGACCGCGTGCCAGCCCGCGGCGGCCAGGACAAAGCCAATCTGAGGAATGGCGTCGTACCAAGGAACGATAAAACGCATGTTGATCGTTCTGAGATACCGGTACTCGAGATAGCCCCGGAAGCTCCACTCGACGAGATAGGCACCGATCACGAGGACGACGCCAGCGCTCTCGAGCGGACCGAGACGAGGCAGCCGTGGGTAACTGGCGGACGCCCGACCGCGCGGGCTTCCCGGCCGGATCAGCCAGAGCGCGAGCAACCCCAGCGTGAGCACCCCCCCTTGGCTCGCCGTGGTATGGACCGTCAGGCCCAGGTTTCCGAAAACCAGGTTTTCCGGGATGGCCTGGAGGGAGTGAGTGACCCCGCGAACGGGGTTGAACGCTTGACCGACGGTTCGCCCGTGAAAGCTGATCGTGCTATCGAGCGAGTTTCGCCCCAGGGCCAGACCCGTCCCCGCGGCGAGCACCGAGGCCGCGAGGGGAACGATCGCGGCCAGCCGGCAACGCTTTCGGCCGTCCAGGATCAGGTACACCGCGGCGACCGGACCCGCCATATGACCGATAGTCCAGCACCAGCCCGCCGCGACAGCCGAAACCCCGCTCAGAATCAGGGCCCCTTTGCTCCCTGACCGCCGATATGTTTGCGCGTACCAGAGCGCGGACAAGATCCCCAGGCCGGCCCAGAGCGGCTGACCCGCCGAATACCAGGTCGCCGGCGTGTAGAGCAGAGAGGTCGTCCCGAAGGCCGCCATCGCCGCCAAGCCGGTAACGACCCGCCCGCTCTCACGCGCGGCGAGAGCCCCGACCGCGCACATCACCGCCGTCAGCACGCTGTACGAAGCGATCGCCAGAACCTCGGGGAGCGATTCAAACCGGCCCGCGATCGCGACCAGGCTCCAGGTGATCATGCGCCAGACCGGGACGACGTGGGTATTGTGGGGGACGAAGAGATTGGTCACCGCGCGGTCCCAGGTCCGTGACGAAGCCACATAGGCGATGTCGTCGCTATACAGCCGGTAGGTCGACCGCGGCTCGCGCGGGATGTGCCCTCGACGCAGGGGGGCGATCGAGGCGGGGTCGAAAAAGAGAATCGCCGGCATGGTCGCCACCACCAGGATCATCGCGCATAGCCCGCTTCGCGAGAGAGGCTTGGCGAGGTCGGGAAAGGATTTCGCGGTGGGCTTTAGGGATTGCATGATCGGGCCTTGGATCAATGTCGGCCGGGTGGTCGGGAACTGGGCTCCGCGCCCGCGTCGATCAGGTCGGCCAGGCTATAACCAGGAAGCTCTCCGGGCGCGCCGGGGACGTTCCAGTGGGTCGATTGACGCACAAGCTCGGCACGACCGGTCGGAGCCTGGGCTTGATCATGCTCGATTCGATCGAGCGCGGCCAGTGCCGCCCGCTGCCGCCCGGCCCGGCCGGCCCAGTCGGCGGGCTCTGATGGGGTTTGATCCTCGAGCCGCTGAACCCGAGCCGCCAACCCATCATATTCGACGACGAGCCTCCGCGCGCGAGGCGACTGCATCACGAAGAGCAGGACCATGAGCGCGATCACCCCAGAGAGGGCTTTCCGGCTGGGGGGACTGATCGGGCAATGCCAGGCATCCAGCCGAGGACCCGCCCAGACTCCCGCCGCGAACAGAACAGCCCCGAGCTGAGGAATCGCATCGTACCAGCCCAGATGCCGAAGGTGCTCATAACCCAGCGCTCGCCCCCTCGTCGAGAACACGAGCGCGTAATTGCTGATGACGATCACGGCCCCAGCGGCCGTGAGTGGGTTCCAGAAACCCCGGCTCGAGCTCGTCTCGGCGCGGGATCGATGGATCCGCCACCCCACCAGAGCCGCGATCGAGAGCATGACCGCCTGACCCGCGGTCGTCGGGGCGTCGAGACCCAAGTTGTTAAAGACGAGCTTTTCCCAGGCCGCCTGGTCGGTATGGTCGAGAATGCGTCGGACGGTCATGAGGTCCGTGAGCGACAGTTGAGCCAGCCGGGTGGAATCTCGGATCGCGTCGCTAGCGACGTACCAGGCAAAGGCCGCCGCGAGGGTGCTCCCCAGGGCGATCAAGGCCGCCGCGAGGCGAGCCCGTGGGCGGTTCTCAGCCCAGAGGTACGCGGCCCCGGCCAGCCCGGCGGTGTAGCCCGCCGACCAACAAAAGGGTGCGGCGATAGCGAGTAGGAATCCCATCGCCAGCGCGACTGGCCAACCCCGCGCGGACCATGCCTCGAGGGCGGCGAGCATGGCCATCATGACCGCCCCAGTCAAAAGCGCCTGGCTCGCGGAATACCAGAGCAGGGCGGGTCCAGGCACGCTTGAGAGGCCAACGCCGGCCATGGCGGCCAGCCCCCATTCCGCGCGGCCTGTTTGCCGGGCCACCACGTGCCCGATCCCCGCCATCGTCGCCGCCAGCCCCGCGTAAGCCGCCCAGCCCATCATCGCGGGAAGCCCCTCGATCGAGCCGGCCAATCGCGCGAAAACATGCGTTTGAACCAGAAAAAGCGGGGTCAGATGCCCATTGTGCGGGGTGAGCAAGTGGTGTCCCAACATCGCCGCCGAGCGCGCTCGAGAGAGATAGACAAAGTCGTCGAGCTTGAGGAAATAGCTCGAAAACACTGGCCGCCACAGCCAGAGCGGGGCAACCATCACGACCATGGAGCAGATGATCATCGGCAGCCACCGCGTCATGACGGCCTCGTAACCTGGCCTCGTGAACCGACGTCCGAAGGTGTTTCGCGCGGATGGCCCGCCGACGCGGCCTCTCCCCAGGAGACGGCTCATCGTCGCATCCCGACATGGCGAGATGCCAGTGGGGTCCGCTTGGGGCGACCTCGAATCGAGCGGTCTTGATGTAGGATCCCGGCGCACGGGCGACCCAGGCGTTCATCGAAACCGCCGCGTTATCGGCCGTGGGGTTTCATTCGCGGCAAGAGGTCCTCGATCGGCGGGGCGGCCTTGGGGACGCTGGCTCGGTAATCGAGGCCA
>JAKBAP010000543.1:0-282 GCA_021808995.1 Planctomycetota bacterium
GCCGATCAGGTCATGGCGCAGGGTCCTCGCGGCGTCGGTCCCCAGAGAGCCGGCGGCGGGTCTGGTGAGATCGGCGAGGGCGTCCGATGGAAATTCCTTGGGCCATCGTCCCGTCAGGACGACCTTCCGCGCCCGCGCCTCGGTAGCGAACTTATCGTGATACAGGCCAAAGGTCCGGCCCTGGTTGGCATCCAGCGGCCGATCGAGCAGGGGCTGGCCGTTAACCGTGATCTTGACGTGGCCGCCGTCGATTCGGAGTATTGCCCGGTTCCACTCGCCTGG
>JAKBAP010000543.1:292-3103 GCA_021808995.1 Planctomycetota bacterium
GCTTTTTGCTCCGCGACACGGTTCCTGGCGTCCACTCCCCAGAGCGCGGCCCCCGGCGATGTGATCCAGTGCGTCGCCTCGCCACCTTCCTCGATCAGATACGCGACCTGGCCGCAGGCCGGGCTCACCATGACCTCGCCAGGTTCGTAGTAAAACTCGTACGAGACCGCGTCGCCGTCCTCAAGGGGCCTGAGATAGACAAGTTCGCTTTGCCCACCGAGATCCTCGATCGAGTCCTGGTTCGAGTAATATCGATCGGTTTCAATATGTCGAGTCTTGCGCTTGCCGGTAATGACGCCATCCTGGGCGGTCCAATCATAGTTCTCGAGCTTGAGCGGTTTTTTCGTGACCGGCCGGGCGTTGCCACGGAGGTCGCGCTTGGGTCTCGGGGGATAGGCTGATCCCCATGCGGCGAAGTCGGGACGAGCGAGAATGGATTCGCCCTGAAGGCCGTCCCAGCCATGGAGTCGGTTGCCGACGGCGAGGGGGACCTCGCGGGGGATGATCGGGTGGCCCGTCAGCGCCGGCCCGCGAAAGACGACGCGACCGCCATTCCCCGCGACGAGGCCCAGCCAGGGAGCGGAGACGCCGGGGTCCTGGTCGGTATACACCAGCCGCCCGTCGACGAAGTAGCGGATTTGCTGGGGGGTGGCCTTGATCGTGAATCGGCGAGAGCCGCCGGCAAGGGCCTGGTCGCCAGGGTTCGCGAGGATCTGGCCCAGGCCGAGAGTCATCACGTTGGCGGCGCTTGAGTGAGCCGGCGGCTCGACCGAGAGTCCGCCCAGGGTGACCGAGCCGGAGATGCCCAGGCCGGTGAGCATCTCGACCGAGAATTCATACTCGCCGGTGATGGGGACGTTGAGATAAAGGAGATCCCCTCCCGCGCCGAAGGGCCGGGAAAGATGCCCTTCGTGGCTGATCCAGCCGCTCCGCGGATTGCCCATCGTAGGCTGGCTCTCCGGCAGGGTGGCCTCGCTCCAGGAGGCGAGCCCACCCAGCGAACGGAGGTCGCCTTGGTCCCGGGCCGTCTCCCGGAGCAGCTCCGCTTCGATGGGCCAGGACGACATCCCCTGGCCGAGCCGAGCGCGGTCCCTGAGCGCTTCTCCTAGCCGGCGGCCAATCGCTCGACCGGTGGGATCCGCGCGGCGAAGGAGGGTCTGATCGACGAGGAATGTGATCGCGGGGAATTCCAACGTCGCGGCCGACGCCGTGGTGGGGGCGGGCGTGCCCGCGACCAGTGGGCCCGCCACCGTGGTCCGCAAGGGATGCCGACCATACCATTCGACGGGAAGGAGCTTGGCGACGGCCTCGTCGTTTTCCTTGGTGATCCGTGCGATCCGGTCCTCGACCACCCTGGCGATCGTGGCGACCTGGCCCCGGGCGGCCTCGACCATGATCAGGAGATCCTCGGCGTTTTCAACCTTTCGCGCGTCCTTGAGGCCCGCCAGGGCTTGGGCTTGCTTGGCCAATTCGTCGAGCTTGCCGCATTCACCAGCGGCCGCGATCAAGGCCGAGGCCGTGCTCAAATGGCCCTCCTCCCTCGCCGTCTCGGCGGAGATCGCGCCGGCCGATGGGGGCCGGAACGCGCTGGGCGGGGCCATGGGAAGCGAACTCGCGACGAGCAGGCGGATCGATCCGCGTCCCTCCCGAGGCATGGTCCAATCGAGGAGCGCCCGGTAGCGTTCGGCCGGCTTGAGCGAGTCCATGAGCTGAAGGGTCCGGGCGGTCGCCTGGCCGGTGTTCATCCTTCCGTAATCGCTGTTCGTGGTGGTGATGTCGGCCATTCTTCCGAGCGATTCCAGCGCATCGGACCAGCGCCCGACTCGCGCGTAAATCCCGGCCACTTGCTCGAGCTCCCGCCGGCGCAAAAAGAGGCCGTAGTCGCCATTGTAATTGGGCCTGACGCGGTCATTCATCGCGAGATAGTCCTCGAGCCTCTTTCGCCCCCCCGCGACGTCCCCCTGGTCGAGCTGGGCTCGGGCGACGCGGAGCATAATGGTCCCCAGAGGCTCGGGCTGGTTGGCCCCCTCGAGCGATTTCTCGGCGGCCGTGATCAGGTCGAGGGCCTTGGATTTGACCCCACCCGCGCCGTCGAAATACGCCGGCAGAGCCACGTGGCAGAGTAAGTCCGCGGTGGCGCGGGAGGCCTCGTTACGATGGCGCTCATGAAGCTCGCCAAGAGCGCGGGTGGCGCGGGTGGGATCGTTCGACGCGAG
Organism: Planctomycetota bacterium; assembly: GCA_021808995.1. Lineage (GTDB taxonomy): Bacteria > Planctomycetota > Planctomycetia > Isosphaerales > Isosphaeraceae > JAKBAP01. Next base: position 2,509 of record JAKBAP010000543.1, read on the forward strand.
CGCGCAAAGGGCGACCAGGACGTCCCGGGGCAAGACGGCCGCGGGCCCCTGACGTTCCCTGGCCCGCTTTTCCAGGTCGTCAAGCCGGCCGGCCCTGGCGGCCCAGCCAGCCAGCCGCTGTGCGACGCTCTGGGGGTGATCGAGGGCCTGGGGGGCGATCGGGGCGGCGTAAAGGAAAATCTCCGTTGGTCGGTCGGAGGGCAAGACGACCTCGCGAAGCGCCTCGTAAACCCGATCGGCGGGCGAGCGCTTCTTGCGCCAGATTTCCTCGACCGTGGCGAGCGCGGATTCGACACGCCCGGGGACGGGGTCGACCACCCCATCGCCATTCGAGTTTCTCACGACGATCCGCGATGACCTAAGTGGCGCGGGGATCACCGGCGGACCACCCGACAGCGAATCGCGGACCGCCCTGAACGAGAGGTCCATGAGCCCATTCTCCGCCGCGAGCTTGGCGATCGCGGTTGCCTGATCAAACTGTTCAATAGTGAGAATGCGTGGAGTGGTCCTGGCGGCGGCCTTTCGATCAGGCGCCGCGGGTTTTCGATCAGGCGCCGCGGGTTTTTGAGCGGGATCGGGTTTCGGAATGGGCAGG
>JAKBAP010000084.1 GCA_021808995.1 Planctomycetota bacterium
ACATCCCCCTCGGCGGGCATTCGGAACGGCATGCTCGAGACCAACGAATTCCTGCCGGCGGCCAGGACCGACGCGGAGGGCCGCTTCAAGCTCTGGCGCAAGCCCGATTCCGAGATTCCGCGGTTCGCCCTGGTGGTCGTCCACCCCGACTTTTACGCGGAGACGAGCCGCCCAGCGTTCGAGGCCGATTCCACGATCACGGCCAGGCCCTGGGGCCGCGTCCGGGGGGTCGCGCGGATCGGGCGCAGGCCGGCGGCCGGCGTGACCGTCCAGTATCGCGGCGATCGCATGAGCGCGGACCCGGTTCTCCAAATCAGAGTCCGAGGCGAGACCAGGACCGACGCGGAGGGTCGGTTCGAGTTTGCGCGCGTGGCCCCGGTCGACATCCGGGTCAAGATGGCGCTCGGCGATCCCTTGCATCCCCAGGGCGACTCGTACGGCGTGCTCGTCGAGCTCAAGCCGGGCGCGACCGCCCTGGTCAAGCTCGGCGGGACGGGCCGGCCGTTGATCGCCACGATCGCGCGGCCCCCGGGCTTCGACACCGACGGCGAGTACGTCGACGGATCCACGTTCGACCTCGAAAGCGACCGGCCGAGGATCCCCTACCCCGACGCGATCCAGGCCAAACACGACGTGTTCGCCAGCTTCAAATGGGCCGCCGACTGGTGGGTCTCGCCTGCCGGCAGGGCGGATCGCGCGACCTATTTCAGACTGAACTGGGCCCGGCTCCAACCCGACGGTACGATCCGGGTCGATGACGTGCCGCCGGGCAAGTACCGGCTGACCCTGCGATACAGCCCCGACGCGATGCGCGGAGGTCTACCCTCCGATCGAGTCGCCGGCGCGACCGTGCGCTTTACCATCCCCGAGATCCCCGGCGGCGCCAGCGATGTCCCCTTTGACCTGGGCGTGCTCAAGCCGACGGTGCAATCGCCCCAGCAAGCCGAAACCCGGGGACACTGAAGACGCCGCGAGCAGGGTCGCGCGAGGCTCCTCGCTCGCGGGTTCCGCTCGGTTCCGCCTCGCCGTTTCCCCGAGGCGGTTCATGGGCCGAGAAGGTTGGGATCACGCGACTGTAATGTGTTTCACAGGGGACGGGCCGTCGCATCGTAATCGTAAGCCTCGAGTACGAGCTCGAAGCGCGGGCGAGTGAAGGCCAGGGCCGTGGCCGAGAGGGGGACAGGCATCTTTTTGGGAGAACCCAAAAAGAGCAGACAGTCCCCGACTCTCCAGGGCGTGAAATCCGAGCCTGAAGCGTCGGCGAGTGAATTCCGCGCGATGACATCGATCGCGACTCGGAACCACGCGCGGGGCCGATGATAGGGCCGGGATTCACTCGCTAGCCCTTCGGGCCTGGATGCCAAGCCAGACCGCGGGGACGGGTGAACCCCTGAGATTCCACCACCCAAAGAAAGCCGTGAACCACGCGCGGGGCTCGACGGCGGAGGTGATGTGAGCGGCTCGGACGAGCCCGACGCGCGTTACTTTTGCTTTTTCCAGGGGTTCTGTTTATAACTCGCGAGCCCCCGATAGTCGTGGCAGATCGCGATATCCCATGCCCCGACGGCCAGCCCACCCTCGCTCACGACCAACCGCTCGGTCGACTCCATCGAGCCAAAGACTCCCTTCTCGACCATCTGATTGGCGAAGCTCGGCGGCATGTTGGAGTCGTCGATCAAGACCCCCGTGCGCCCGCGAAACGCCTCCAGGTCGAGCCGAGGGTTGGGCCGCCAGAGATCGTGCTGATTCACCGGGTCGCGAGTCATGCCATAGTTCCAGCTCAGACAGTAGGTCTCGGGCTGACCGGCGAGTTGAAATTCCATCGTCGCGGTCAGTGCGTAGGTCGTTGTCAAGACAAAGGGATCCTCGCCTCGGGCCCTGAGCTTGGCCAGGATCAGGTCGACCTGGCGCGCGAGATCGTCGTGCCCACGCAACCGACACGTCGGATCGAATCGCCGCAAGGGGGCGGGCCAGCGCTTCGTTGGCGCGGGCACGAACCGAGCGGCCAGGGGATAGGTCCACTCGGTATGGTGCAGCAGTGAGATCAAGGCCACGCATCCGCTCCACGCGACCACGATCGCCTTGGGCCTGAACCCTCCGGCCAGGAAAATCCGTTCCAAGCCGACGCCCGAGAGCACGACGAGCGAGATATAGCCCGGAACCATCCAGTTTGCCTCGGTCTCGCCCAGCAGGCTGGCGACGAAACACGCCGACCAGATCACCCCCCAGAGACACAAAAGATAAATCAACCCCGATCGCTCGCCGACGGCCGCCGCTTCCGTCTCGGCCCGCGCCCCGACCACGCGCCGGCCCGCGCTGATGAGGGCATTGAAACCGACGAACCACCATACGATCCCAAGCGCGGCGATCTCACCCCCCAGGAACGCGAAAAGGGGCACGATCGAGCCCCAGACCGAACGCTCCGAAAGCCCCACCCGATCCGCGAGCTGACCCAGCCCCACCCAGTGATGATTCGCGTTCCAGATCACGATCGGGGCCAGGCCCAGGATCACGCCGATCACGCTCATGACCCAAAATCCAGGCTTGATCAAATGAGCGCGTCCTCGGCGGTCGAGCAACAGGAACAGGCCGACCGAGGCGGGCAGGGCGAGCATCGAGTATTTGGCGAGGACCCCCGCCGCGACGATGAACCCGGCGGCGACCCAGTCCATGAGGCGATCGTCGCGCCAGGCGCGAAAGCACCAGACGGCCGCCCAGGTCCAGCAACAGACCAGCGGGGTGTCGCAGGTGATGAGGACCCCGCCAATGGCCAGCACCGGGATCGCCGGCATCAGCAAGACCGCCAGGAGAGCGGCCCGCGGTCGACCGACGACATCCATCGACAGCCGAAAGACACCCCACGCCGTCAGGCCGCCGAGCAAAACCGCCGGAATTCGCACCTCCGGCATTGTATCAACCGTCGAGCCGGGGTTGAGCACCCGCCCGACCCAGGTCGACAGCCCGATCAGCCAGGCAATCAAGGGCCCACGGGCGAAATAACTCCAATCAAGCCTGCGCGACCAGGTCCAGAACTCGGCCTCGTCGCCGCTCAAATCCCAGTCACAACCGACGGTCAGAAAGACGACCTGGGCGGTCATGACCGTCAGGATCGTCAGAACGGCCAGACGAGTGGCGGGAAACGACCTGGCCGATACCTCCGCCGGCCCCGAGACCGATGGATCATGCGTCGAGCTTACGTGTGCTAAAAGAGACATGCGACCCCCGACCATCCCTGGTCCCTCGAAACCTCCCCGCGCTCGAGAAGCCACCTCGAAATTCGCCTGGCATCCACCGCCAGGCCGCGAACGGGAAGGCCCTGGGTCCGTATAACCTGTTATCGTCTAAGTCCTACTCCTTGATCAACCCACTCTTTGAACCGAAACTTGAGAAATGCCCCCATCCCGGCTATTAATCGAGCTTGCGCAGTGGGTTTAAGACCAACCCCGTAAGTAGTTTAGGATAAAAATAGGTGCTCTTGGGAGGCATCGTCTCGAGCCGCGAGGCAATCGTCTCGACGTGGTCCATTCGAGCGGGGGGGACCAGGCAGACGAGGTCACAAGCGGCCGCCGCGCGGTCGGCCTCGACTTCGGCCAGAGAGTGGACATAACGGCATGTAGACGCGCCCAGCCCGGCGAGCAAGTCGCCGAGCACCAGCACGTGCAGCACGCTGACACCGAGGTCGCGCCAGTCAGGGCTGTGCTCTGGGGCGAGCTGGTCCATCCGTTCGTCGGAACGGAGCCGGGCGACCAGCCACTGGCCGTCCGCGACGGTTCCGAAGCCCAACAGATCCTGGTCGCCCCCTTGTTCAATCTCGTCCCAGGCCGCCTGGCATCCCTCCGCTCCATGGCCGACCGATCGGACCTCGAACTGCGAGGCCAGCCGCTCGGCCAGGACCCTCGAGCCGAGTCCAGGAAAGCCCGAGACCAGCCGATGCGTGGGCAAGATCAACAGACCAGGATCGCTCATTCCAACCAACATCATCATGCAAAAATGAGATGGATCGTCGTCGCCGATCGTTTCGCCCTTGGCGGTTTGCTCCTCGGCGTACTTGAGTCCGGTCTCGTAGCGATGGTGGCCGTCCGCGATGAAGATCGACTTGTCGGACATCATGCCTGAGATGACGGTATGGACCTCGGGATCGGTGACGACCCAGAGCCTGTTCTCAACGCCAAGATGGTCGGTCGCGATCAAGGGGGCTTGGCCGCGGGCGGCGTCGATGGCCTTCTGAACCATCCCGTCGGGGTCGGGATAGAGCCCGAAAATGGGGCTCAGGTTAAAACCGGTCGCGTGATAGAGGGCCAGGCGGTCGGCCTTGGGCCCGGAGAGGGTTTGCTCGTGGGGATAGATCTTTCCTCGCCCGATCGGCTCGAGCCGAACCCTTGCCATGAATCCCCGTCGCGTGTGGGTCTGGCCGTCCACCTGGAAGGTCTGATGATAGGCGTAAAGAGCCGTCCGGTCGTCCGACCGCAAGACCCCGGCTCGCAGCCATTCGCGCAATTGCCGGGCGGCCCGGGCGTAGCGGTCGCCCCCTTTGTCGCCGGCCTCCTCGCGATTGAGCTCGAGCCGGATCACATTGTAGGGGCTGGCGTTATAGAGACGATCCTGAAGCTCGGGACCGATCACGTCGTAGGGTGGGGCGACCTGATCGGAGAGCGACCCGACCTGGGCGACATCATAGCGAACACCGTGAAAAGGACGGACGTCGGGCATCGGAGCGTGATCCTGGAGAAGAGAACGGACCCAGGGCGACCGGCGAGGATCTTGGTCCCCGCGCGGTCCGCCCCCTGGTCTCATGGAGAGTTGGGCGAGAGCCGGGGTTCAGGTCCCCATTTCCCAGCTTGCGAGGTACTTTTTCTGCTCGGCGGTCAGGGTGTCGATCGCGACGCCCATGGTCTGGAGCTTGAGCGAGGCGACCCACTGGTCGACTTCCTCGGGCACCTGGTGGACCTTGTGATCCAGCGAGCCCTTGTTCTTGATCGACCACTCGGTCGCGAGCGCCTGCGCGGCGAAGCTCATGTCCATCACGCTGGCCGGGTGGCCGTGGGCGGCGGCCAGATTGATCAGCCGCCCTTCCCCCAGCACGTAGAGCCTGTGCCCATTGGCGAGCACATATTCATCGACGAATTCGCCCAGGTTCTTGTCCTGGCTGGCGGCGAGCTTGGCCAGATCGTCGAGCGCGAGCTCAACATTGAAATGGCCGGAGTTACAGATCATCGCGCCATCCTTCATGAGGGCGAAGTGCTCGCCACGAATCACGTGGATGTTGCCGGTGACCGTGATGAAGATATCGCCGGTGACGGCGGCCTGGGCGATGGGCTTGACCTGGAACCCGTCCATGGCGGCCTCAAGGGCGCGGATCGGGTTGATCTCGGTGACGACGACGTTGGCACCCATGCCCCGAGCCCTGAGCGAGACCCCCTTGCCACACCAGCCATAGCCACAGACCACGATCTGCTTGCCGGCGAGCAGGGTGTCGGTCGCCCGGATGATGCCGTCGAGCGTGCTCTGGCCGGTGCCATAGCGATTGTCGAAGAAATGCTTGGTCTGGGCGTCGTTGACGGCGATGACCGGCAGCTTGAGGACGCCGTCCTTCTCCATGGCGCGAAGCCGAATCACGCCGGTGGTGGTCTCTTCCATGCTGGCGACGACGTTCTTGACGAGGGCGGCTCGCTCGTCGGGCTTGAGCTTGGCGGCCCAGCCCCTGACCTCCGCGTGAACATCGTCGAGCCGGCCCAGGGCGATGAAGATCATCGCGCTGACCAGGTCCGCGCCGTCGTCCATGGTGACGTTGGGGGCGTGCTGAAGGGCGGCGGCGATGTGGCGATAATAGCTATGTTCATCCTCGCCCTTGATCGCGTGAACCGAGATCCCATAATCGGCGACCAGGCTGGCGGCGACATCGTCCTGGGTCGACAGCGGGTTGGACGCGCAGAGGAGCAAATCCGCCCCGCCCGCCTTCAAGGTCCGGGCCAGGTTGGCGGTTTCGGCCGTCACGTGCAGACAGGCCGACATTTTCATGCCCGCGAGGGGCTTTTCCTTCGCGAAGCGCTCGCGAATCGCCCGCAGTACGGGCATGTCTCGCTCGGCCCATTCGATGCGCTTCTTGCCGGCGGGGGCGAGGGACATATCTTTCACATCGCCACTCGTTGGTGCGACTGCCACGGATGCCAAAGGGGTTTCCTTTCAGATGGAGGCGGCGAAAAGGGACAAGGGTTCCGTCGATTCGCCGTGATCGAGCGGAGCCCACTCCGGACGCGGCCTGACTGGGCCGCGGTCGATTGTTTCAGGAGGAAAACGGATGCGGAACGCCGGCTCCCGGCAAGAGCCTGAGAACCTTGCGCCGTTCCCAGTCGAGCCAGTTGAGGGGATCGGGCTCGATTTCGGCCTGGCCGGCGGCGTCGAGCAGGCCTGAAACGACGAGCCCATTGGCCCGTGCCTGGGTCGTGGCGTTCGCCGCGGCCCCCGCGGCGAGGGCCTCGAACCGTGCCCAGTCGGCCCGCGACATCGCCACGCGAAGGGCCTTGCTGACCCATTCCTCGGGAAGAATCGGATACAGCGGCCGAAGCCCACGATCCTGCCCCGGCCGTCGCCGCCGTCCCAGCCGATCCCGCCGCATGATCACGTTCCTGGATCCTCGTTTATTGATCAAGAGAAGCACAAGCTACCACACGCGTACGAACGTGTCAAGGGGCACGGGAAATCGGGACGTCTGGGATCGCTGGGCTATTGACTCATTCGGGTTTCTTGGCGCGAGACAATCCACCTCCAGGGCACCTTGGCGACTCTCCTTGGAGGCCTCGGGGAACGGGGTTTGATCCGGGGGTGCTCGAGACGGCCGCCGATGACTCGCCATCAAGGCACGACACGACGAGCCCCTCACAACCCCGCCCATGCATCACCAGGATCGCATCGACCGCCTCATCGCCGCGACAGCGCTGGTGGAGGACGTGGCGTTGGTCTCCGCCGACACGACCTTTGATTCGTCGAACGAGCCTCCCCGGGCGTCCGCCCAGCGAACGTTACGAGCGGACGCCCCAGGTGCTCGACGTCGGCGCGAACCGTGACCACGTAATCACGTCCGTGGACACGCGAGCATTCCGAGTCCGTGAAGGGAAGGCCCCTCGACCGTTCGAGTTGTCGCCCGCCGACACGCCAAGAACCTTGCGCGCGGACGGGATGCCAGAATCCGTTGGCGCGCCCTGGCGTACCGGGGTTTTGACCAATCGCTCGGTGGGCCAGTACAATCCGAGGGGTTCGTTGCAAGGCATTGGGTTCGCTATCATCCGTGAGAAAGGGGTCGGTGCGTCGTGGTTCCCGCCAAGGATTTCAAGCGTCGGATGGTCGTCGAGATCGACGGCGCTCCCCATATGATTGAACATATTCAGGTCCAAACCCCATCCGCGCGGGGCGCGGCCACGCTCTATAAGATCAAGGCGCGGAATCTCAAGACCAAGAGCCGCGTCGAAAAGTCCTACCGCGGCACCGATTCACTCACCGAATCGAGCTTTGAACGGCGACCGGTCCAGTTTCTCTATCGCGATCCCGAGGCGTTTCATTTCATGGACTCGGCGTCTTACAACCAGTTCTCGATCACGGTCGAGGACCTGGGGGATCAGGCGTCGTTCATGACCGAGAACATGGACGGGGTCGATTCGTTGGTCGTTGACGACGAGGTCATCGCGATCGAACTGCCAGACACCGTCGACCTCGCCATCATCGAGACCGCCCCCGGCGTCCGCGGTAACTCGGCGACCGGGCGGACCAAGCCGGCCAAGCTGACGACGGGGATCTCGGTTCAGGTTCCCGAGCATCTCGATTCGGGCGTGGTGGTGCGGGTCGACACGCGAACCGGCGAATACCTCGGCCGGGCCAATTAGACCCCCGACCAATCCTAGCGTGACTCGGCGGCCACGATCGGCAGGACGACTCGAGACGGATGAGCCGAGTCGTGATAGAGGGTGTTTTCCGCGGTGACCATTCGGCGAAACTCGCCCAGCGGCTCCCCCGTGTTGGGGTTGCGGTCGAATCGGGGATAGTTGCTGCTCGAGACGTCGACCCGGATCCGGCTCCCCTTCTTGAAGACATTGGCGGTCGGATAAAGCGTGATCGTGATCGGGACTACCTCGCCTGGCCGCATGGGTCCAGCTTCGTGGTCAAGGCCCTCGCGGTAGCGCATCCTCAAGATCGAATCGCCGATGTTCAGGTCGAAACCCAAGGGATAGTCGGGGTTGGGCGCGATCTCCTCGACGAGCTTGACGGTGAAGTCGGTGTCTGGGGCCGAGGAAGCGACCCAGAGCTTGGCCTCGACCGATCCCGTGACCTCGATGTCGTGGTCGAGCGGCGGTGTGTGAAAGACGAGCACGTCGCGCCGTTCGGAGAGGGGCAGGCGGTTGAGGGCGGCATGGGTGTCGCCGCGAGGCCGCTGGTCATAGCCGCCATTGGTGATCAGCCCCTGATTTGACGAGATATTGCCACCGATCGTGGGGACGGGTTGGCGGGGATCGTAGTTGTAGGTGGTCGAGCCGGATGGCTCGCGTGGCGGCTCGGGCGAAAGCTGGCCACCGCCGTGCATGTAAAAGGAGGTCGACGACGCGCGCTTGATCGGCCACTCGCGTTCCGCGCGCCACGCGCCACCGTGCATGAGCCGGCCGGAGGCGGAGCGGCGATCGTCCCCCGTTCCCATGATGTAGAGCATGACCGGGGGATCATCGGGGAGGTTTTCGCCCTTCATCCAGCGGTCGTACCAGCGCAGGCGGAGCGCGCGTAGGTCGAGGGCGGCGTCGGTGGTGAACTCGACCTCGCCAGCGTGATTCGAGCCCTGCCCACCGTGCACCCAGGGGCCGATGATCAGGCGCTGAGGAGATTTCTTGGAGCGTGAGAGCACTTCGTAATTGAGCGAAACCTGCCGGGTCCAGGAATCGTACCAGCCGGTCAGGTGCAGGACGGGCACGTCGGCATAGTCCGGGACGTGGTCAATGACCGACATCCCTTTCGCGTGCCACAGAGGTGCCTGGGGCCCCGAATGCATGGCCTCGATCAGCCAGGACTCGTACTCCGGCGCGAGCTTCAGCGGTGACATCCCCGCGCGGACGGGGAGGGCGTCGACATGCTCGCGAATCCGCGCCCCGCTCTCGACAAGCGCCCGCCTGAGCTCTGGATTGGCGAGCGCGGCTCGGCTGTTGGGTGCCCCAATCTGGTGGACCCAGTTCATGAACCGGAGCTCAAACGCCCCTCCGTGCCGCATGCCGCTGACCCCGCAGTTTGACAGGGCGTCGACAGGGACCATGGTCGTCAGATGCGGGGGGTTCATCTCGGCCAGGGCGTGCTGCGTACCACCGGGATAGCTGGTGCCAAAAGTTCCCACCCGGCCGTCGGACCACGGTTGCGCGGCGATCCATTCGACCACGTCGTAGCCGTCGGCCGGGTCGTCGACCATCATTCGCCAGGTCCCCTGGCTGGCGTAGCGCCCGCGAACGTCGTTGGCCACCACGACATACCCTCGGCCAGCGTAATACCTCCCCTCACCCTCGACGCCTGTCTTGTCATAGGGCGTGCGTGTCAGCAAGGTGGGAAACCTGGCTGGCGTGGGGGATGCCTCCTGAGTCGGGCGGTAAAGATCAACCGCCAGCAAGACGCCGTCGCGAGCCCGGATCATGACGTTCTTTTCGACCGAGACCCCATGCGTGGCGACTCGATTCTGGACGGCGGGGGGCTCGGCCCGGGCCACGGCGGGTAACGCCCCGACGAGCATCCACGCCACCGCCACCGTCCACCGGATCCCCATTCCAGGATAAAGCTTACGCATGGATTTCGGTCCCTTTCGCGGCCGCCAACGTACTCAACGACAGGGCACATTGTCGGTTCCCACCCCGTGATTACAAGACATCTCCAAGGAACTCTCAAGGTCCATCCCTGGCATCGAGCACTCTTGACTGTGTGCGTGCGTGCATTTAGTATTGACATGGTGAAAGTCGATGAAACTGGTCTCGAAGTTTGTTTTGGATCTGATAAATAGCAGGCTGAGTCGCGTGGTGTCGGGCGGTGGTCTAGATTGAGGGGAGTGGGTTGGGTCGGTGTCGGGGAAGAATCTGGAAGAAAATGGCTTGATCGGGGTGGGGTCGGAGGTCGTTTGGCGATAGACAAGAGGGTGGAGTCGAGTGCGCGAGGGAATTCGCGTGGGTTAGGGAGGAGGGGCTCGTGGCGGGAGGCGAGGACCAAAAGGCGCGAGCGCGTCGTGAGTATCGGCCGACCCTGGAGGGTCTGGAGTCGCTCCGGCTGTTGTCGAGCGGCGGCCAGGCTCACGCGGTCGCGCCGGCGTCGCCGCCCCATGAGGGTCAGCCCGAGGCCGTGGATCCCGCGCGGATCGAGGGTGATCCGGCCGCCAAGGGAGTGGTTTCAAAGGCGACCTGGGACGAGGCGCTGGTCCAGTCACGGGTCGCGGACCTTCTTGAGCCCCGGGTCGATGCGCAGGCGCAGGGTGCTTCCAAGCCGGTTGTCCAGACGGATTCCGCGGCCGTTCAGTCGGGGCTCGCGCAGCTTGGGAAGTATCTGAATCGGGCCTGGTATCGAGCGGGGATCCCGACGCAGTATCACGATGATAGCTCACAGGCGGTTTACGCGAGCCTGTTGCAGAGCATGGGTCGGCCGCGATTTGAGTCGCTGGTTTCGGACGTTGGGAATTCCAAGGTCAAGGACGTCTTCAATCGGGATACGACCCAGGGGTTGGTCTTCTTTCGCGCGGTCGACATGGTGAAGAAGCGGGCCCAGCGCGAGCGAGCACATGCCTCGCTGGACGCGGTCGATCCGCCGAGCGTTGGTGGCGCTCGGGACGCGCAGGGAGCGCTTCGTGACGCCCTTCACGAGGCGATCACCCACAACCTGAGCGCCCGCGAGGCGGCCCTGATTCATGACACGCTTCTGGGCAAGACGCCGGCGGAGATCGCGGTTTCCTGGGGGGTGGCGCCCAAGACGGTGAGCAACGAGAAATCGCGGGTCTTTCAAAAGCTCCGAGAGGCGCTCGTGGTTCATGAGCTCAATTAAGAGCCTGGCCGTTCACGACGGCTCTTTCGATCCCTCGGTGAACTCGAGGTCGTAGAGATCGAGCTTTTCGTGGTCGCCGCCATGTGGGGCGGTGGTCTTGGGTTTCCAGAACACGCCCAGGACGGCGATGAGCAACATCACCGACCAGAAGAGCCACTCCGGGACGTGGCCGCCGAGATAGTGTCCGTCGTGAAATCCGCTGATGAAGAGCTTGATGCCGATCCAGGCGACAAGCACGTAAGCTCCCTCGGCGAGGCCGGGAAAGCGGTCGAGCAAGCTGACGAAATAGCGGACCACGAACCGCATGGTGATGATGCCCAGGATTCCGCCGGTATAGATGATGAAGAGTTTCCAGTTGGCTCCGAAATCGTCGGGGGCCATGGCGACGGCGGTGAGGATGGAATCGATCGAGAAGGCGATATCGGCCATGGTCACGGAGGCGACGACGCGCCAAAGCCTGCGCTTGCCCGTGGGCAAGGCGGCGAGCTCGGCGGTGGTGGCGGGCTCTGGGGTTCGCTTGAGAAAGTGAGATCCCGCCAGGTAGAGCAAATAGAGCCCGCCCAGGACCTTGAAGTACCAGAATTTCAAGAGGAGAGCGGACAGCGCGACCGCGATGATGCGAAATCCGATCGCGCCCCAGATGCCGTAGCGGAGCACTCGCTTTTGATCGTCCTTGGGCAGGGAGCGGACCATGACGGCCAGGACGAGAGCGTTGTCAGCGCTAAGGAGCCCTTCGAGCAGGACGAGAACACCGATATACCAGCCGACGATAGGGACGTCGGAGAGCGAGAGACTGAACATACCAGGCGACCTCGGGTCGTGCGGCCCGTCTGGGATCGAAAGCGCGGCGGCTGCCTGGGCGATCAATCAATATTCCGGGACCAGGTAGGGAACAAAGGATGGTATCTTACCCTGGACCGGTCGACGATTGCGACCCGTCGATTCCGGTGAACATCGCGTGCCGGGATAGCCGGACCCCCGTGGTCGTGATTGCTGGCGTCATGGGAGCCGCGCGAGAGGGATGAACATCGCAGGCCAAGAAGGGAAGCGGGGTTGGCGAGCGCCCGGGCACACGGGGTTCGCATGGGTTCTGGGGGTGGTCGCGGGCCTGGCCGTCCTGCTGACACTGGACGGGCCTGGCCTCACGATTGACGAGCCGCTCGACGTTCGCCCTGGTCGCTCTTACGTGGCCACCTTACGCCGGCAGGGATGGCGATTCCTTCGCCCCGAGGTTGTCGATCGCGTGTTTCGCGACAACGCGGAGCATCCTCCACTGGGGCGCTGGCTGCTCGGGATCTCGTCGACCTTGCTCGAGCCGTTCGAGGTCGTCTGGAAGGGGCCTGACCCGACGGGAAGTTACGTGCTGGCCGGCCGGGTCGCGCCGGCGGTCGCGTTTGGGCTCCTGGTGGGGATCGTGGCGGCGACCGCGGGCCGACGGTGGGGCGCGATCCCGGGCGCGGCCTCCGGGTTCGCGCTCCTGGCCATGCCCCGGGTTTTTGCCCATGCTCATCTGGGCGCGCTTGATACCTTTCTCTGCCTCTTCTGGAACATGGCCCTGCTGGGTGGCGAACGGGCCTCGCGTTCGAACCACCCGGTCCGCGCCGCCATCCCCGCGGGGTTGTTGTGGTCACTGGCCCTGCTGACCAAGATCCACGCCTGGTTTCTGCCAGTTTTCTTGGGGCCGTGGCTGTTTCTCAGGCTCTCCAGGGGGCGCGCGGGGGCGGTTTTCATGGTCTGGCTCGTCGTGGGCCTGGCTGGCTTCGCGGCGGGCTGGCCGTGGCTCTGGTACGACGGCGGGGCGAGACTCATCGCCTACCTGGGAACGGGCGTCTCCCGGCAGTCGATCCTGGTCCAGTATCTCGGGCGGGTGACGACCGACCGTGCGGTCCCGTGGCATTACCCGATCGTTTATTTCCTGGCGACGCTTCCACCGGGCATTCTGGCCATGGGCGCGGTCGGGCTGGTCGCCGGGTTCAGGTCGCGCCGCGACGACGCGTTTCCGATGCTCATGGCCGCGGTCGTTGGGTTTTTCCTGGCGCTTTTCAGTCTCCGCGCCCCGGTTTACGATCAGGAACGCTTGTTTCTCTTGGTTTTCACTCCCTGGGCGCTCCTGGTGGGGCTGGGATTCGAGCGGATCTGGCGGCGGTTTCCCAGCTCTCGAGCCCGCGTGGCCCTGGTCGTTTTCCTCGCGGCCCAGGGAACCGGAACCGTGATGCTGCATCCCTTTGGTCTGAGCTACTACAGCACGCTCGTGGGGGGTCTTCCGGGGGCGGAGCGGCTGGGTCTTGAGCTCACGTACTGGAGCGACCCCGTGGACCAGGCGCTGTTGGATCGGCTGGCCGAGCTCGCGCCGGCACGCGCGCGGGCCGCCTTGGTCCCGACCCTTTATCCCGGACAAGGGATCATGACCACGAACCGGGCGCTGATTCGCAAGGAGATCGTGCTGGGCGACCAGGAAGAGGCGGGCACGGCGGAGTGGGTGGTGGTCTCGCGACGGACCGCCTATTGGCCGGCCGCGTTTCGCGAGCGGGTCGCGCGGGGCGAGGGAACGAAGGTCGCGGAGCGCTCTCGCGAGGGGATTTGGCTGGCGGCGATCTGGCGTTTTCCGCCGCGAGAGGCCCACCGACCTCCGAAAGAACCCAGCGCCCCCTAGCCGTGGGGCTGGGGAATCGTAAAATGGATTCAGTTTGAATTGAACGAAGCGAACGGGACAGGGGTGGTGATGTCGGGTTTGACGCACTTTGACGAGGGTGGAGCGAGCCGGATGGTGGACGTCTCGGCGAAGCCGGTGACGCTCCGGACGGCGCGTGCGAGCGCCCGGGTGACGCTGTCGGCGTCGACCCTGGAGCTGATTCTTGACCGTGGGATCGCGAAGGGGGACGTTCTCGAGGTCGCGCGTTTGGCGGGGATCATGGCGGCGAAGCGGACGGGTGAATTGATCCCTCTGTGCCATCCCCTGGGGCTTGACAGCGTGGAGCTGTTTCTCGAGCCGGAGCGTCCGTGCGCGATTGTGATCGAGGCCCGGGTCGTGATGAACGGCCGGACTGGGGTTGAGATGGAGGCGCTGACCGCGGCGAGCGTGGCCGCGCTCACCATCCTTGACATGTGCAAGGCCTTGGACCGCGAGATCGTGATTGGGCCGATTCAGCTCGAGGAAAAGACGGGGGGTCGGCGTGGCGAGTATCGGCGTGGGAATCCTGAGGATCGGTCCGCTCCCGAGTGATCGATGGCTCGATCGCCCCTGGCATGGACCCGAGTGGTGGCGAGAGAAGGAGAAGGCGGAATGTCGTCGCGAACCCCGATGAATCTTGAGGAAACGAAGCCCAAGCTCTCCTCGCTGCACGCCTTGATCGCCCCCGAGCTCGCCCAGGCGGAGCGGGTGTTCGAGGAGGAGCTGGGGAGTCAGTTCCCGTTTGTGCAACACCTGGTGGATCATTGCGCCCGTTACCAGGGGAAGCGGCTTCGCCCCACGTTGGTGTTGCTGTCGGGGCTGGCGAGTGGCCGGCTGACCGAGGATCACCCGGTCCTGGCCGCGGTCGTCGAGATGATTCACGTCGCGACCTTGGTTCACGACGATGTCCTTGATGAATCCCTGATTCGCCGGCATGCCGCGACCGTCAATACCGAATGGGGGAACGAGGCGGCGGTGTTGCTGGGGGATTTTCTGTTCACGCACGCCTTTCATCTCGCGGCCTCGCTCGAGTCGACCCGCGCCTGCCGCTGGATTGGCCGCGCGACCAACAAGGTGTGCGAAGGTGAACTGTTACAGATTCACAGTCGGGGTAACATTGACTTGTCCGAGGATGAGTACTTCAAGATCATCGAGGGCAAGACCGCCGAGCTGACGGCGGTGTGCTGCCGGTTGGGGGCCTCGTACGCCGGTGCCGCCGACAAGGTCACGGCCGCGATGGACGATTTTGGCAGGGACGTCGGGATCGCGTTTCAGATCGCCGACGACGTCCTGGACATCTGGGGCGAGGAGCGGCAAACGGGCAAGAGCCTGGGAACCGACCTTGAGAAACAAAAGCTGACCCTCCCCATCATCCGTCTGCTTGCCCAGGGGGATCCGGCGACGGTGAAGCTGGTCCGGGATCTGCTGGACGATGGGAAGGCCGACGCGAGGCGGGTTCTTCAGCCGGTTCTAGAGAGTTCAGGCGCGCTTGAGGAGTCGTGGCGGACGGCGAAGACGTTTGTCGATCGCGCGCTGGCCGCCCTGGAGCTCGTTCCCGAAAGCGAAGCCCGGACGGCTCTGGCCCGGCTGGCCCAGATGGTGGTGCGC
>JAKBAP010000085.1 GCA_021808995.1 Planctomycetota bacterium
AGCAGGCTCAACATGAATCTTCGCGAGGACAAGGGCTATAGCTACGGAGTCTCGTCGGGCTTTTCCTTCACCAAGGCACCTGGCCCCTTCGAGGCCGGCGGCTCGGTCAAGACCGCCGTCACCAAGCAATCGCTGATCGAGATCATGAACGAACTCGTCGGCGTCATCGGCCCTAAACCCATCGAGGACGCCGAGCTCGTCTTCGCCCGCGAACGCATGATCCAGGGGTTCCCGAGCCGGTTCGAAACCACCTTTGGCGTCGCCGGCCAGATCGCCCTCATGGTCGCGGACGACCTCCCCGACGATGAATTCGAACACTATCAATCCAAGGTCGAATCGGTCACGCTCGCCGACGTGAAACGGGTCGCCAAAACCTACATCACGCCCCAGGCCATGACGATTCTGGTCGTCGGTGACCGAAGTTCGATCGAGCCTCCCCTGGCCACCCTCCCCTTCATCTCCGCCATCGAACACCTCGACGCGCAGGGCGACCCGCTCCCTGGCGAGTCCAAGCGGCCCTGATCGGCGAGGGGACGTGACGGGCCGCTCACGCGAGACCCTTCCGAAGCCGGTCGGCGGCCATCAGAAGGGTCTCGTCGCGCTTGCAAAAGCAGAATCGCACGTAGCTTTGGCCCAGGGTCTTGTCCTCGAAAAAGCTCGACCCGGGCACGGTCGCCACGCCGACCTCGCGGACGAGCCTCCGGGCGAAGGCGACGTCGTCATCGACGCCCAGCCCCCGGGCGGATGCCATGATGTAATAGGCCCCTTGCGGGGCGGTGAACTCGAAGCCGACATCCCAGAGCACCCTGGCGAACCGGTCCCTGCGAGCCTGATAGTCGGCGGCCAACTGGGTGTAATACTCAAGAGGTAGCCGATAGGCGACCGCGCCTGCCTCCTGAAGCGGGGCCGCCGCCCCGATCGTGACGAAATCATGAACCTGGCGAAACGCGGCCGTCAGATCCCTGGGAGCGAGGATCGTCCCCACCCGCCACCCAGTGACGGCGTAGGTCTTGGACATCCCGCTGATCGTCACCGACCGCTCACGCATCCCGTCAACCGCCGCCATCGCCAGATGACGCCGGCCATCGTAGATAATATGTTCGTAAATTTCATCGGTGATGGCGACGACATCCCATTCGCGGCAAAGCGTGGCGACGGCCTCGAGATCCGCCGCGGAAAACACGGTCCCGGTCGGGTTGTTCGGGTTGCACAGGATGATCGCCTTTGTCTTGTCGTTGAACGCGGCGGCGAGCTCATCCAGGTCGAATCGCCATTCCGGCGGCCGCAGGGGGACAAACCGGGGAGTCGCCCCCGCGAGCACGCAATCGGGCCAGTAGTTCTCGTAAAACGGCTGGGTGAGGATGACCTCGTCGCCGGGGTTGATCAGGGCGGTCAAGACCACGAGCATGGCCTCGGTCGCGCCACAGGTGACGGTGAGCTCGGTCTCGGGGTCGACGGCGAGCCCCAGATGCCAATGGGCATGATCGGCGATGGCCTCGCGGAGTGACTTCGAGCCCCACGTGATCGCGTATTGATTGACATCGTCGGCGATCGCCTGGCGGGCGGCCTCCTTCACGACCCCGGGCGCTGGGAAATCAGGCATCCCCTGGGCCAGATTGACAGCGCCATGGGCGCGGGCCTCGATCGACATGCCGCGGATCACGCTCTCGGTGAACCGGGCCGCCCTGCTGGAAAGCCGGGGATGCCGCATCGGGTCCATGCCTCGCGAATCGGGTTGCCGGGATCCAGGGCCGTTCCTGGCCCCGGACTCTTGGGCTGATCCAGTCGTCACTCATCCACCTCGGCTCATTCGAGCGATCAACCGAGATTCTACCCGATCAAAACTCCTCCTCCGAGAGTACCTCGCCCCCTGCTCGCGTGGCCATTGCCTGGAAGATCGGAAGCGGGCGCTGGGCCTTCAGGAAGCGGACGCTGCCATCGCACCACGCGAAGAGACATCCTCCAGGATGCATGCTCCAGAACTGATCCGCGTGGGCCGGGATCGAATTGGGGCCGTTAATCTCGCCCGTGTGCGAGACCACGAGCGCGTCGCCCCCCTCGGGATCGAGGCCGTTTTCCATCTGGAGCAGCGTGATCGGAACCGCCGCGTTGGTGATCGCGCCGGTCCAGGTCGCTCGCGAGAGATTCTGGCTCCGCTCGCCAACCGCGATCGTCTGGCTCGTGCCATCGGTGATCTGGGCGATCGACACCCCCTTGTCGCGAAACAACAGACCGTCGCCAAAGTCGCGGCCCGGAATGCTCGAGGGGTCGGTCGAGCCAAAACAGCCCGGATAACTCGACGACGCGACGTCGCAAATGGGTGCGCCCGGCGTGGTATTGGATGTCGTCGAGTCGACAACCGTGAAGGTCCGCTGGAACGCGGCGTCGCTCGGGCAGGCGAGCGTCGTCATGCTCGACAGACGGGCCGTCGAATTGCCCATGGCCTCAATGGGCAAGATCGTGTTCATGGCACTATACAAAGCCGCCTGCTCCAGGTATGGCAGGAGCTGGGCATTCCAGCCCCAGCCCGGCCCCGCGTTGCGGCCATCGGCGAGCGCGTAGGCGACCCAGCCGGGAGGGAAGGTGGCCAGGGCGTCGTGATAGTTGTGCAAGGCGAGGCCGATCTGCTTCAGATTGTTCGTGCACTGGATCCGTCGGGCCGCCTCGCGGGCCGACTGGACCGCCGGTAATAAGAGCGCGATCAAGACCGCGATGATCGCGATCACGACTAAAAGCTCGATCAGAGTGAACCCGCGTGAACGATAAGAATGTCGCATCGCGATCAAAACCTCCGCGCATGGAGAATGAATCAAGCGGAAACCCGGGCCAGGGGCGGGATCATCGCGCGAATCGCGATCCCCCCCGACCGACTGGGCCAATAAAGTCTGGCTAGCGCGAAGGCGACGACCGTGGAGGTCGATCAAGACGTGAAGGAACAAAGGTCGCGGCGACGGGTGACGAGCCCGCGATCAGGCGCGAATCCAAGCCGAGGATCGTGGTCATGGGCGCGATCACGGACATTACCGGATCGAGGAATCGCGGCGTGGAGGCCGCGGGCGCGACGGGAGCCCCGCCGCACGGGGCGGACGTCACGCACGCGCCGGTGCCGCGAGCCCCAGGGGCCGCTGAATCGCCGGCGCGACGGTTGGCAAGTCCACGGGCGACGCAACAGCACGAACCGGCGCAGACCGCCTCGCAACGGCAGTGATGGCCCACGGCCCGCCGAGACGGCGAAACCGAAACGCTCCCGGCCGCCTCGCCAGGAACCAAGGCGAAAACCGCGGTTGCGACCACGGCCCAACCCGCGACGCGGCCCAGACTTGATTCCAATCCAATCATCAAGAAATCCGGTATGCCAATTATCGCGACCAAAAAGTCAATGTGCTGGATAACTACACCTGTAAGAGTATCGCGTTTCCCTGGCCAAGTCAAGCATCAGCCTTGATGATGACCCGACGCCATTCCCCCGTGGACGACGACTCGCAGCCTGGAAGGTCGCCCAGGTCGCGGCGATACCGCGAGGACTCGAGGGCCTCGAGCAGGGCGATGGCGCGAGGATCGCCCACGAACGACTCGGCCATGCAGATCTCGTAGGTCTCCTGGCGGATCTTGAAACCAGCGAGGCCGGCCTGTTCGCTAGAAAGCTGAAGACAGACGCCGGCATCGGCCCAATCGCCGCGGATGGCCTCCGCGACCCCCTGATGATCGCGGGCGCGGGGCAGCTCATCAAGCCTCACCCTTCGCGAATGACCCAGCAGCTCGTCCAGACAGCGCCTCGCCCCCGAGCCAGGCTCGCGCGAAACCCAGCGCGGGCTCGCGCTCACCAGCGAACGAAGCGACTTGTACCGGCCTCGATTCGCATACGCCACCACCGATTGCCAGCGCGCGCCATGGATCAAGCGAAACTCGCTCTCGGTCCCGTTTCCCAGATAAGGCACGACTTCGCCTTCGTTGCCCGAGGTCGCGGTGGTCGCCGCCAGGTGGACCCCCGCGGCATGGACCAACCCCTTGGACAGGAGCTCGAGAGCCGCCCCACTGGATCGAGACAGGACCACTAACCGAACGCCCCTCAACCGCGCCATCTCCGCGGCCAGCAGCGAGACGGCCGGGTCGCAGGTCGCCAAGACCAGCGTCCGACCAGGGTCGACACCCTCCCTCGGGTGGTAAACCGCGCCCTCGACGACCCCGTCGTGCGGCAAAAGACCCAGGGGCGACGGCTCGACCGGATAGAGCCGCTCACGACCGCCAATCGCGACCCGCCAGAATCTCGCCCGGTCGGCACCAGGCTCGATCGCCCACTCCGGCACGTTCGCCACGGATGGCTCGCCCAGCCAAAATAACCGATCCAACGGAGTCTCAAGCGCCCGGGCCAAGGCCAGCGCCGTCGCCGTCGAGGGGACCAAACGCCCCGACTCGATCGCGCTAACCCCCGCGCGGGAAACCCCCGACCGCCGCGCGAGCTCGTCCTGGGTCCAGCCCTTGCCAAGCCGGACGCTCCGAACCGCCGTCGAGAGACTCAGGGGCGCTGTCATGATCGTATCTCGCTTCTCCAGGATTGTATCACGGCCGCCTTTTCCCTAGGATACTCGTTCTGGCGTCCGGAGACTTCGGTGATTTGACGACCCGACCGAGCGGCACGATCGCGAGGCCGTTGCCATGGGGCGGGAACGACGAGGGCGACTCATGAAACGACGTGCCTTTACCTTGATCGAGCTCTTGGTGGTCATCGCGATCATCGCCGTCCTGATCGCGCTTCTGTTGCCGGCGGTCCAGGCGGCCCGCGAGGCCGCCCGACGCGCCCAGTGCGTGAACAACCTCAAGCAAATTGGCCTTGCACTTCATAATTATATCTCGACGTTTAATGTCCTGCCGCCGGGTCGGGTGAACACGCACATCGCGGGTCAGGGGAACTGCTGGGGGGCCTACGCGGAAATCTTGATGCAGCTCGACCAGACGGTGATTTTCAACTCATTCAATTTCAACATCGCGCCCGACAGCGACCCCACGACCACCCCATCGGCCGCCAATGTGACGGGATTCGAGACCTTTCTGACGGTCCTTTTGTGTCCCTCCGATTCGCAAGCCGTGCTGGTTCCGGTGGGGAACGGTCTCTACGCAACGCATAATTACCCGCTGTGTACCGGTTCGGGGTATTCGATCGTCCAGACCCCCGCTCCTCCGCTTTACGACCGGCCCAATGGCGTCTTGTTCGAGAACTCGAGCGTTTCGCCGGCGGGGATCATCGACGGAATGTCGCAGACCGTCGCGATCGGCGAAACGATTCGCTCGATTCCTGGCGCGACGTATCTCAACAATCCCGCCGATGTCTTCGTGATCACGGGAAATAACGCCACGACGGGGCCCCCCTTGACCTCGGACGCCGATTACGCGTCGATGTGCCTGAGCCTCCCGTTTTCGACCCAGCAATATCAGGATACCCGAGGAGTGCGCTGGCATTATGGGGCACCAGGGCACAGCATGTATAATCATCGACGCGCGCCCAACGACCTCCGAGTCGACTGCCGGGGTGGCCTGCCGCATAGCATTCGCATGGACCCGCTCTGGAGCTGGCTGTCGCTCAATATCACGGCTCGCAGCCGGCATCCTGGCGGAGTGAACGTCCTTTTCTGCGACGGCCACGCTCGATTCGTCATGAACTCGGTCAACGTGATGGTCTGGCAGGCCCTCGGCAGCCGCAACGGGGGCGAAGTGGTCAGCGCGGATGGCTATTAAGGTCGCCCGGCGTCGTCGCGGCCGGGGGATTCGGGAAAAAAGCCCGCAAGAGCCGCCCGGATTGTGCCGATCATACGGAATATCGCAAGCGCCAGGGATTGCTCGGGCGGGATCGGCGCTTCCGCGTCAGGCTGACCTATCGAGCGGCGCGGACTTTCGAGGCCGGGGCTGGGCTTCCGGCCGGGATAGGCCCAAGATGTTTCCGAGTAATCGCTTCCGGTGCGTGACCGACCACCAGGATGGAGGTCGGTCGCGAGGACTGGGAAAGGAGTTCCCGATGAGTATTCGAGGTCGGATCGCGATGGGTTTCGTGGGGATGGCCATGGCCGCTCCGGCGGCGTGGGCGGATGATCCGGGCGACGGATCCCTGCCCGCCGCGACCACCCCCGTGGCCAAGCACACCCACAAGGGCCTCTTTGGCTGGAGGCACTGCACCGAGTGCCAGCGAGCCCGGGCCAAGGCTCATGACGGAGTCGACATCCCCGCTCCGCCGTCCCTTGATCCCGGCGTGGTTCCTGGCGGCATGGCCGCGGGTGTCCCCTGCCCGACGTGCCAGGGAACGCGGATCATCGCCCCCGGCGACCCCAACGCGCCAGGAATCGCCGTGGCTGGCGGCGAGAAAACCGAGCCGGGCTTCGCCGTGGTCGGTGGAATGCCAGGTTCGGAGCCGGCCCCCGTCGGGATGTCGGCGAGCCGGCCCCAGGCGTTCGCGGGCATGAACATGACTGGTCCCCGGCCCGCGACCGGGCCCTTTGATAACGCCGTTTCGCCGGCCAGTGTCCCGCCGGCCCAGGTCGCCCTGGCGTCGCCCCGCCACGAACGCCCTCACGTGATCAGCCATCTGTTTGGCCTGCCCATGGTCGGGTCCATGCGGCGCGCCCAGGAAGACAAGGACCGCGCCCGCCACGCCGCCATCGCCTACGGCTCGGCCAACAAGCCGGTCACCGAGATCCCGGCCTCGCTCGTCTACCCGAACGGCTCGCACTGATCCCGATCGGCCCGGCGACGCGAATTCCTGGAAGGTTGAAACGGTCCCTCGGCCTGTAACGGGGGACCGTTTTTTTTTGAGCCAGGATCCGCTCGATCGGGTCGAGAAGGGACCGCCTTCTCGCCGATTCCCTGAGACAAGGCGCGGTCACGCACCGGGTGACGGCCTCTTGATCTTCGCATCGTCCGCGCGTAGGAAGGCTCGGGCGGGTCCGGAGCTCGCATGATTCCAATCATTCCAGGAGGGTCTCGCGAACGAAAACAAGGGATAGACCATGCGTTTTGGATTTTGGCGAGGGACGCCGCTGGCGATCGCTCTGGGAACAGCCCTCACCCTCGGGCTGTCACTCTCGAGCAACGCAACCGCGGATGGGCTTCTAGGACCACACGTCATGCCCGGCTACGCGCCGGCCTACGATTTCACCACGGGCCAGCAATATCAAGCGCCCCCAATTCCCTATGGCCACTACGCCAAGGACCCGATGGCGGACCTTCGCCGCGCGATGGGTTCCCACGGCGGGGGACTTTTCGGCGGCCTGGGCCACTCGGGATCGAAATGCTCGGATGGGAATTGCGCCTCGACCGGCGGCTGTGGCCACGGTTGGTTTGGCAAGGGGCATGGCAGCCCCTGTTCCGAGGGAGTCGGCTGCGGCTTCCTGGGCAAGCACAAGTGCAAGAGCGGCTGTGACTCGGTGATGGCGACCGCGCAGGCGCCTTCCGCTCAAGCGATTGTTTCGCCATCAGGTCAGTCGGCGTGCGGCCAGCCTGGTTGCACGATCGGCGCGAAGCACGGCCATCTTGGCAAGCTGCTCTCGAAAATGAGCTGCGGCTCATGCGGCGGCCGGGGTTGCGGCGAATGTGGCGCTCCCGCTTATGAAAACGCCGGCCCCCGCGGCTGCGGATTGTGTGGCGGCCGGGGATGCCCCTCTTGCCTGTCGGGGCTCAAGGATTCGTTACGCGGCAAGCTCGCCGGGATGTTCCACAAGCCCAAGATCCAATGGTTCCTGGGCGCGGGCGGCCCCGTCCCGATCACTCCAGGATACGTTCCCTACATCGTGACAACCCGTTCACCACGGGAATTCTTCGCCTTCGCCCCCATGAACCCCAACGCCCCCTGATCGATTGTTGGACGATCGGTCATTTCCCCTGATCGAACGCCCGCTCATGGTCGATCTCTTTACCAGGCTCGCGCGTCCTTCGCCTAGGACACGCGAGCCTGGTTCGCCATCAACCCCCCCCCGATTTCAGGCCACGGTGGCGGCGCGGCCTCTTTCCAGTCGCTCACGCACGCGAGCGACTCTCGAGCCGAGGAGAACGCTCATGGACTACGAGAGCCGTCGGATTAAACCGGACCCACTCCGGATCACCCGAGACAGGGCAACCGGGCCCGCTCGATTGCTCGTGGCGCTTGTCGTGGCGTGCGCGCTCTCGTCGATCTCAGCGCCCGCGCGAGCCCAGGCACCGAAGCCCTTCGTGCCGGACATCAACGAACGGAGCGGCCTCCTGATGCGGTTCGCGGCCGCGCCGGCCTATCTGCCCCCCGACCCTTACCGCGACAACTTCTATAACACGCGATACGCCGACTCTGGCAAGGTTAAGCACCCCAATTTCGTCTTGACCCAGGGCCTCTACGGCCTGGGCTGGAAAACCCCCTCGACGGCGAGCATCTACCCGTATTTCTACGGCATGCCAGGCCAGAGCTCGATCGATGCGTCGAGCCGGCCGGGATGGCGTCCTGGTCGATTCCTCCAGGGGTTCACCCACCCCTTCCGGCCGGTCGGGATGTACTACCAAATGGGGAGCTACGTGCCAATCTACGATCTCGATCCCCTGTCGCCCGGCCCCGGCCCCTACCCGACGCCGTTCTATTTCAACTGGCTCCATGGCGGCTGATCGGATCGCAACCGAATCCCCTCGCTCGTCCGCTCGTCCGCTCGTCACAGGATGAGCGGCGAGCGCTTCTGGGCGACCTCCTCAAGCAACCGCGAGACCCGATCGACCATCGCCTCGGGATCGGGCATGACCCCCTCCAGGATAAGCGCGTTCGCCCAAAGCTGAAGCGCGCTTTCCCGGATGAAATCGTCATGCTCGGGATTCGCGCTCAAACGCCCGAGCCGCTCGATCAATGGCGACCTGGGATTGACCTCGAGCACCCTCGCCGACTCGTAAAACGGCTTGCCCGCGTTCTTGAGCACGCGCTGCATGTGGGGGCTCATCGCCCCCTGGGTGCTCACCAGGCAACAGGGGTTGTCGACCAGCCTGCGCGATTCACGGACATCCGCGACTCGGTCCTTGAGTGCCTCGCGAAACAGGTCGAGCACCCGCGCGAAACCCGTCGGAGTGCTCGTCTCTCGCGAGTCGGCGGAGGAATCCTCGGGAAGGCCAAGGTCGTCGGATTCGATCGGGGTGAGCCTCTTCCCCTTGTAGCTCGCCATCGCGGTCACCGCGAATTCGTCGATGCGTTCGGTGAGCAAGAGGACCTCGATCCCCCGTTTGTTGAAGATCTCGAGGTGGGGGCTCTTTCTCAGGGCCGCCTGGTCATCGCCGCTCAGATAGTAGATGCGTTCCTGTCCCGCGACCATGCGATCGAGGTACTGGTCGAAAGACACCAGCGCCTCGGGGTCTTGCTCGCGGCTCGATCCGAATCGGGCCAACCGCGCGATCCGTTCGCGGTTGGCGAGGTCCATGATCATCCCTTCCTTCAAGACCTGGCCGAACTGCTCGTTGAAGTGTTTGAAGCCATCAGCGTCGTCCTCGGCGAGGCGGTCGAGCCGATCCAGGACCCCCTTGACCAGAGCGGTCTTGATCTTGGCCACGATCCGGTTGTCCTGAAGCGTCTCTCGCGAGACGTTCAGGGGCAGGTCTTCCGAGTCGACCAGCCCCTCGACGAACCGTAAATAGTCCGGCAGCAGGTCATGGCAATCGGCCTGCACGAGCACCCTCTTCGCGCAGAGGTGCAGGCCCTGGTCCATGCGGGCAAAGCCCATCGACTCGAGATTCGTTCGGGGTCCGTAAAGCACCGCCCGAAACTGAATCGGCGAATCCGCCGCGAGATGAGCGTGCCAGAGCGGCTGATCATTCATGCGGTGGGTGAGGTGCTGATAAAACTTGGAGTATTGCTCCTCGGTAACCTGGCTCTTGGGCTCGACCCAGATGGGCTTCTGATCGTTGAGGATCTCGCCCCCTTCACCCAGCCGGATCGGAAAGGGGATGAAACTGGAATAGCGCCTGACGATCTCTCGAATCCGAGCGGGAGCCGCGTATTCGCGAGCCTCTGGCTTCAGGTGAAGGATCACCTGGGCTCCCCGCTCGATCGTTTCCTCGAGAGGGGCGATCGTATAAGCCCCCTCGCCAGTGGATTCCCATTCCCAGGCTTGTTGCTCGTCGCGCCCGCGACTTTTGACTTGGACACGGTCGGCCAGCATGAACGCCGAGTAGAACCCCACGCCAAACTGCCCGATTAACGACATCCCCGACCCATCGCGAGCCCCCTCGGCCAGCCTCTTGGCGAATTCGCCAGAGCCGCTGTGCGCGATCGAGCCCAGGTTTTTCTCGAGCTCGATGGCGGTCATGCCCACGCCATTGTCGCGGATGACGAGGGTGCCCTCGGCTTCGTTTCCCTCGATCACGATCTCGAGCGGGCCGGCATCGGAGGGGGTCTCGGACGTGAGCGCCAAATATCGCATCTTGTCAAGCGAGTCGGATGCGTTCGAGATCAGCTCTCGAAACGCGATATCGCGGCTCTGGTAGAGCGAATGCGAAAGCAAGTGAAGAAGCTGTTTGATTTCCGCCTGAAAGCTATATTCACGGCGTTCGGCTGTTTGCGTGGACATCTTGCGCCTCGGGGAGCAGGTCGACCCTGGCGATTCACGGAGCGGTGAATAAGACCCTCGCGCCCGGGTCGACGACCTTCGGGATCACCTCGACGTTACCCAGGATAACGCAAGAATCATTCCAGCGGACGAACGGGTGGGAACTCTCGAGAATTCATGGTCCAGAGCGTGCTCCGACCACGAAAGCCCCAAATCGACCGCCTGCCAATACCGCGCCTACCTGTCAAAATGGCGCGACTCGCTCTCTCGTAGAGGGAAGCGAGGCAAGAAGACAGAACTCTCAAGGGTGGATGACGGGATTCGAACCCGCGATATCCAGATCCACAATCTGGCGCCTTAACCGCTAGGCCACACCCACCATGTCGCTGTGAGCCGATACTCCCACATGATAGGATCGGCCTTGAGTTCGCGTCAAGATGGGCTTCGAGCGGGATTTCACGCGGTGGGACGTCGATTTGCCCGATGGCGCGGGTCGCGCGGGGGCTCGGGTGGGGCGAATCGAATCACTTGGGGATAGACCCTTGACGAATCGGTGGGTTGTTGCTGGTATGATCTAGCCTCATGAACGACAATGGGTCGGCGACGACGGCGTATGACACAAACCGTTTGACAGCCAGCGCAGGGACGCGCCCGGGGACGCGCGGATCCGATGAATCCACCCAAGCTGCGAATTGCGATCGCCGGTTGCGGAAACGCCGCCCGGATCCATCTCGACCGCCTGCTCGCTCGAGATGAGGTGTCCGTGGTGGCCTGCGCCGACCCGGATGTCGACGCCGCCAGGGAGCTCGCCGCTCGGGCCACCGAGCGAGTGAAGTCCCTCACCGTCGCGGCCTTTTCCGACCATCGCGAAATGCTCCACTCGCTGGAACCCGACGCCCTCGCCGTCTTCACCCCCCATCTTTCGCATTATCGGCTCGCCATGGACGCGCTCCAGGCGGGATGTCACGTATTCATCGAAAAGCCCCTGTCGACAAACGTCCAGGAGGCGGCCGACATCGTTGGCCTGGCACGGGGGCGGAATCGGAAGGTCGGGGTGGGCCACCAGTTTCGGCTCTGCCCGAGCCTGATCGAGGTCCGCCGGCGGCTGGCGACGGGGGTCATTGGGCAAGTTCGCCTGGTGACGGCCGTGCTCTCGCGTCCGTGGCTGGCCACGCTCGGCCAGGAAGAGAGCACCTGGCGATTCGACCCCAAGGTCGCTGGTGGTGGCATTCTGGCCGACGCGGGGGACCATCTGATTGATACGCTCATCTGGACCACGGGTCAACCGGCCCGTGAGGTTGGCGCGATCCAAAGCGAATGGGATCCTGGGATCGATCTGGTGACCGCGGCGGCGGTTCGTCTGGCCGATGGGACGCCGGTGGCCCTGGCGATCTCGGGAATTTCACCGCGATCTCTGTTTTCGATCGAATACCTGGGTGAGCTGGGTCGTCTGATCGTGACCGATACGACTCTTGAGGAGGAACGTCTCGATACGCCGCGGCATTCGGTCGTGCTCCCGGAATCGCGCGAGACGATTGACGGCAATTTCGTGGCCGCCCTCACCCGTGACGAGCCTTTGTGCTGTCCGGCGGATCAAGCGATGGATACGGTCAGGCTTCTCGAGGCGATTTCCCGCTCGGCGTCGACGGGGCAAATCGTGCGGATCTTGTAGCCGATATGATGGCTTGTTGGGGCGAGTGACTCGTGTGGGTCGCGGGTTTCCGCCTCGTGTTCTCGCGAGATCGATGGTCGGTGGCGCATCGAGTATGCTGGTGAGAGACTTTCAAGGATCGCACCGTGGCTTGCCGACCATTGCGATTGTGACCCCTTTACGAGTCATGAATCAGCTCGGTTTCGGCCTGGATCTGGTGGCTTGGGCCGAGGCTGGCGGTTGTTGGGAAAAACTCATTGATTTCGATACTTGACAATGGACCGTCTCGCCGACTACAGACAATGATTCAACCCGCGAAACGAACCGGATTGCTCAGGGAGCGGATGAGCCCTCCCCGGTGCGTCGGTAAGGGGAAAGCCCGATGAACTCCCTAGGCTTGAGGACTCATTCCATGTTGGATTGTCAGGAAACGCTGACTTCGCCGGGCGACTCAAAAAACGTCAACGGAACGTGGGAGGTTTGGCTCGAGGTCGCCCCATTCCTCGACGGTCGTCATCCCGAGGAAGAAGAACTCGACGCCGACGAAGTCGATGGCGACGAAGTCGAGGACGATGAATTCGAGGATGAGGAGGACGAATTCGAGGAAGAATTCGACGACGAGGACGACGACGAGATCGACGAGGAGCTGGACGATGAAATCGATGATATCGACGTCGAGGAAGACGAGGACGATGACTTCGACGACGATGATGATCTCGACGACCTCGACGAGGACGAGGAAGAAG
Source organism: Planctomycetota bacterium (assembly GCA_021808995.1). GTDB lineage: Bacteria > Planctomycetota > Planctomycetia > Isosphaerales > Isosphaeraceae > JAKBAP01. Next base: position 12,930 of record JAKBAP010000085.1, read on the forward strand.
AGCTGGACGAGCCCTGAGTCTCGCCTGGCGGTTGGGGACGGGAAATGTGGGTAGATTGTCCCCCTTGGCCCTGCTCGCCTGACATGGCGTCCAGGGGCCGGAAAGCCCGAACCGGGGTTTGCCCGGCCGCCCAACACTCCCTAGTCAACCCTTCGGCCGCGCGGCACACGCGCGGCCGATCTCTTTTACCCGTAGGACATTCCGTCACGCCGACGGCCTTTTCCGGGAGAATTCCGGGGATCGCCTTTGTGGAGGCTTGTCGTGGCGATCCTGGTTCGGCTATTCTGACGTACCTCATGGCGAGGTGACATGCCGGTCCGTAGCGGGAGCCTGAAACCTCGGAGTGGTTGTTCCACAAATAGCTAGAGGAAAAGATTTTAGAGCAGGATGCCCGGGTTCGTCTCGATGCCGCGCCCGCACCAAAAACCATGACTTTTCGCAATGTCCGGATCTCGCCAGGGGCGCGAGGCGTCGAAATCATAACGGAAGGGAGCACGCTCTTATGGCTGCGCCACACGATTATTCCGGTGACTCTCATCGTGAACGTCCCGCTTCCGAAATTTCGACCAAGAAACTCCGTGAGCAGAGCCAGCTTGATTTCGAGATCGATTTCCTGGGCCGAGTCCTGGATCGGGACCCTTACTTCGTGGATGCGCTTCGAGCGCAGGCCAGCAATCTCGCGGCCAAGGGGCAGTACGCCAGGGCGCTTCAGCTTGACCGTCGATTGGTTCGGCTCACGCCGGATCAGCCGATTGCCTGGTACAATCTGGCGTGCGGCTACGCGATTCTGGGAATGACCGAGCCGGCGTATGCGTCTCTGCAAAGGTCGCTTGAGCTGGGCTACGATTTTTTCCGGTGGATTCGCCGCGATCCTGATTTGAAGGCGATCCGCCGCGACGAGCGCTTCTCGCGACTGCTTCGGCGATTTGACAAGCGCGGATGACCCTCCCCCGGCGAGCATGTGCCCACGCCTGGCGGATGGCGATCATTTCCGGGGGCTCATTCGCTCGCGCCCGGCGTCATGGTGGTGGCGCGCGGGGATGATTTTTTCGTTGAGATGGGTTGGGAGCCTGGGGATGGATCATCACGACTGGGAACGCGTCCAGGTGGCGGCCAAGTCGATTCGCGAGCGGTGGCGGGGCGAGCCCGAGGTCGGGCTGGTTCTGGGAACGGGTCTGGGGGCCTTGGCCCGTGAGATCGAGGCCCAGGCGACGATCCCTTATGGGGAAATCCCTGGCTTTCCCAGATCGACGGTCGAGAGCCACAGGGGCCAATTCGTCTGCGGCCGGCTCGGCGGTCGGGTGGTCGCGGCGATGGAGGGGCGATTTCACCTTTATGAGGGATACTCGGCGGCCCAGATCACGTTCCCGATCCGGGTGATGAAGGAGCTGGGCTGTCGCCTCTTGATCGTTTCCAACGCCGCTGGCGGCCTCAATCCGCTCTATTCCAAGGGGGACTTGATCGTCATCGAGGACCACATCAACCTGATGTGGGGGAATCCCTTGATCGGGCCCAACGACGATCGCCTGGGCCCCCGGTTTCCCGACCTGATCGAGCCGTACGACCGGGGCCTGCAGGAGCTCGCGCTTGCGATCGCGCTTGAGTCGAACATCTCGGCCCGTCGGGGCGTCTATGTGTCGGTGACCGGGCCGAATCTCGAAACGCGGGCGGAGTATCGGTTTTTGCGTGGGATTGGGGCGGACGTGGTCGGGATGTCGACGGTTCCCGAGGTCTTGACGGCCGTGCACGCGGGGCTCAAGGTCCTGGGGTTCTCGATCGTGACCGACATGTGCCTGCCGGACGCGCTCAAGCCGGTACGATTCGAGGAGATCATCGCCGCGGCCAATGAGGCCGAGGGGAAGCTCCGAGCCATCGTGCGGGGAGTGCTCGAGCGGTGGAGCGGCTGACCCGGTCGACAGCAGGATTGATCACGGGGACGAGGGGCCCAGGGCCTTTCGTCCGCGACCCGCATCGGCGCGATTGGGCCTCTGGGCCTGAGCGAGCGCTCATCCCTTGAACCTGGATCGATGAAAGCCCTCATGAGCAGTTCTTCCAAGCCCTACAAGGAGACCCTCAATCTGCCGGTGACCCGGTTCGAGATGAAGGCCAACCTCTCCGAGCGCGAGCCCCGCATGCAGCGCCGCTGGCTCGAGGAGGGGCTGTACGAGCGCCTGCGCGCGGCCCGATCGACGGCCCCCAGGCGGGTCTTGCACGATGGCCCTCCCTATGCCAATGGGGAAATCCACATGGGGACCTTGCTCAACAAGGTCCTCAAGGACATGGTCGCCCGCTCGCTGTCGATGGCGGGATTCGACAGCCCCTACGTGCCGGGCTGGGACTGCCAC
>JAKBAP010000544.1 GCA_021808995.1 Planctomycetota bacterium
CGGCTTGCTCGAATCGATGCACGACCGAGGAGCGCTTTACCCTTCCGATCTCGCCCGGATCTCGGGAATGCCCCCTTCGGCGGCACGGAGCGCGCTCCGTGAACTCGCGTTCGCGGGCCTGGTCCGGTGTGACCGGCTCGACCCGCTTCGGGACGGGGGCTTTGGCATGATCGACGATCTCAAAGCCGCCGGCGAGTCGAAATCCGGCCGGCGGGTCGGCCGGCGACGGACGCCTCCGCAAGAGGGCCGATGGTGCCTGGTCGAGCCCGATCCCGACCCCGACGAACGACTCGCCGCCTGGGTCGATGCCTTGCTCGACCGATTCGGCGTCGTCTCTCGCGAGATCCTCGAGCTCGAGCCCTTCGCGCCCCCGTGGGCCGAGCTCGCTCAATACCTGACCCGCGCGGAATGGCGCGGAGAGGCCCTCCGCGGCTTTTTCGTCGAGGGGCTCTCTGGTCTTCAGTTCGCGAGCCTGGAGCTCGAGCAGGCCCTCGCCCAGGCCGGCATGATCCTGGTCGGCGACGACCACATGACCCTCCTGGCCAGCCGCGATCCCGCCAATCTCTACGGCACGGGCGCTCCGTTTGACATCAATCTCGCCGAGGGGGGCCAGGCCAGGCTCATCCGCGCGACCGGCAATTCCCTGGTCCTCCATCGCGGACGCCCCTTGCTGGTCGCGCTCGCCCACGCCAGGCGCGTCGCCACCCTCCCCTGGGCCGACCCTCCGCTGGTCGAACGAGCACTCAAATTTCTCACGACCTTCACGGGACCCGCAAGGCGATTCGTCCGGGTCGAAACCTACAATGGCCACCCAGCCGCCGCCGGACCAGGCGCGGAGGCCTTGGCCAAGGTCGGATTCGTCCGCGATTATCCCGCCATGGCCTTTTACCCAACATGGTCCACGCCGTGCGACCCACGCGCCCCGACAACCGTGACCTAGCCCACATGCACTGTCGATTGTCACCGATCTCGCGGCTTACGGACAAATCACGCACCATCCCCTCGGACTCGGAGCCCACGCCATGGAAACCCGCCCCGAAGCCCCCTCGGATCACGCGAATTCGCGCTACGACTGCATCGTCATCAGCGACTTGCACCTGGGAAGCGATGTCTGCCAGGCCAAGCTGCTCGAGGAATTCCTGGTCTGGGCCGTCCAGCACACCACCGAGCTGGTCATCAACGGGGATATCTTCGACGACCTGAATTTCAAGCGCCTCACCAAGCGCCATTTCGCGTGCTTGAAGATCATCCGCAGGAATTCCGACCGCCACGATTTTCGGCTGACCTGGGTCCGCGGAAACCACGACGGACCCGCCGACATCGTCAGCCACATCGTCGGCGTCGAGATTCACGACGAATATGTCCATGAAAACCGCCAGTCTCGCTTACTGATCCTGCACGGCGACCAGTTCGACACCTTCACGACCGGGTTTCCCCTGTTGACCGACATCGCGTGCGGGGTGTTTTACCTGATTCAGCGTTTCATGCCCCATCGAGCCGCCCGCTGGATCAGGCGGATCTCCAAGCGCTGGCAACGCAATAGCGAGCGGATCGAGCGCGGAGCCGTCGACTACGCCAGGAGCCGTGGCTTTCACCATGTCACCTGCGGCCACACCCACCTCCCCCTCCTCGCCGTGCACGACGGCGTAACCTACGTTAACAGCGGAACCTGGACCGAAGCTCCCCCCTGTCCTTTCGTGACGGTTCAGGGGGACCAAGTCCGACTTGAGACTTGGCCGATGGCGGGAATGGCACCGTCGGAGCTGGACGGGGACGAGCAATCCGCGCTTTCGCCGATCCACCCACCCTTGCCGGCTCTCGGTTAGCAAGTCAGAATAGAACCCGAAGGAGGTGCATCAGCATGACCGAGACCGACGAATCCCTTTCGCGACCGGTCGATGAGGCGAGCTCGTCCGCGCCTGGAGCGCCCCTGATTGTCATTGAATACCGCCATCGCGGCCTATCGTGGACCCTCCTGGTCCCGCTTTTGCTGATCACCTGTACGGGGGCGGTCTTGATCTACCACCGCGTGGTGGCTGAGAAATATCGCCGGGAGGCCGCCCATGCCCGGGCGGACTATGAGAGCCTTCGCGCCCAGGAACAGGCGGCCGCGCGGCCGGTCGTGGTTCCCCCGAGCGTCCCCCTGGCGGAAAACTCGACACCGTTGCTCACCACGGCGAAATCCACCCCCACACCCACGCTCGAGCCCGCCCCGCCGCCAAAGGCCGCCCCAACGCCCAAGCCGGTCGTGATCGTGATGACGCCAACCCCCGAATCCGTGGCCGCTCCCCCCGTGGCCGCTCCACCCCCCCAAAAAGCCACGCCCCTCTCGCCAATGGGCAAGGCGATCGCCCGAGATCTCGAGCTCGCCACCGCCAACCCCCCGCCCGAGCCCCCGAAAGATCCAGCCCCCAAGCCGACTCTGGACACGGAACCCCCCCCGCTTCCGACCAAGGAAGAAAACCTCCGCCAGATCCAGGCGGAGTCGGAAGAGCTCAAGGCCAAGATCGTCCAGGGCTGGCAAGACCGGGCGGTCAGCGCGAGGGAAACCTTCCTCGCCGAGCAACTCCGCTTTCGCGATGAGATCCGCCAGGCCCTTCGCTCGGATCCCAAGACAACGGGCTCCGAGATCGATAGCCTCGCCAAGCGCTACCATCACGGCGTCGATCCCCGGCTTCAGGGGATGGCGCACGTCATCTGGGAATCGCGCTTAAGCACCAAGGACCGAATCACCCGAATTCGCGCGCTCGCCTTGCCGGAAACCGTGATCCTCAACCTCCTCTCCGACGACCTCCATCGCCTGGTCCACACCCGCAACGGCCCCCGCGATGAAAACGAGGTTCGCACACGGGCGGCCCGGATCCTGCTCTCGCATGATTTCCCTAGGAAACAACAGGCCGGCGCGTCATCGTCCCCACCGGCGAACGCCGCCCGCTCGCCGGTGCCCGCGTCACCGACCGCGCGGCCCCTCGGCGGTTCCTGAAACCACGCCCATCGACGACCGATTCTGGAGACCTTCATGACCTTGCTTGTCGACCTGTTCTTGCTGGCCTTTGTTTCATTCCCGGTGTCC
>JAKBAP010000086.1 GCA_021808995.1 Planctomycetota bacterium
CAGGCGGCGGGGGTCGATGAGATGTCCCTGGTCGTCACCGGCGTCCCCGATCACAAGCACGGCGAGCGGATCCGAGTTGTCCACCTCGACCTGGGAGCCACCCCCGCCGAGATCCTCAAACGACTCGGCTCGGCCAATCTGCCCAAGGTCTGGATCCCGTCGGCCGGCGACTTCATTCAGGTCGATGAGATCCCCCTGACCCCCACGGGCAAGATCGACCTGCGCAAGGTCAAGGAAATCGCCCTCCAATCCCAGGCCGAGGCCCCGGAACGAACCCGCGGCGAGCCCTCTTGATCGCGATCATGCCCCGGCCCCAGGCAATGCGCTCCCCTCGAGGGTTTCCTATCGCGCCGGTTTCGAGTAAAAAAGGAGTCAGGAATCGACCAGATCGGAGTCGCCGATGATGCCGGTTGTTTTCCGGGTCACGTCGGGCCCTCATGTTGGACAGGAATATCAAATCGACCACCCGGAGACATTCCTGGTGGGCCGGTCGACGCGCGTCCAGTTTTCGATGGCGCGGGATCTGCTGCTCTCCCGCGAGCATTTTCAGATCGAGCACCAGCCCCCCCTGTGCCACCTGGTCGACCTGGGAAGCACGAACGGGACAAAGGTCAATGGGCTGAGGGTCGAGCGAGCCCTGCTCCGCGACGGCGACGTGATTTCGGCCGGTGACAGCGAGTTCATCGTGCACTTCGCCGAGGACTCCGAGGAACGCAAGGCCTACACGACATGCCCAGGATGCGGGCGGCGGATTCCCATCACCGATCCGGTCCCGATCGTCGAGAGCGACGAGCGGACTCCGTTCCCACTCTGCATGCAGTGCGAGATCAGGCGGAAGAAATTTCCCCGCACCAACCCCGACTATCTGATCGAGGAATGGATCGGCGGCGGTGGAATGGGGGAGGTTTATCGGGGGCGTCAACTCTCGCGCGGGCGGCCGATCGCGATCAAGATGATCAGCCCGGTGTCCCCCCTGGGGGACAAGGCGGCGGGGTGCTTTCGCCGCGAGATCGAGGTGCTTCGCGATTTACTCATGCCCTCGGGCGAGGGGCACCCCAGCATTGTCACGTTTTACGACATCCATGAAATCGACGGTCAATTCCACCTGGTGATGGAATACGTCGACGGAAAGAACGCGCTCGACTGGGTCCGTAACCTTGAGCAACCACTCCCCATTTCGAGCGCGGCCCAGATTGGTCGGCACCTTCTGTCAGCGCTCGAGTTCGCTCACTCCAAGGGTTACGTGCATCGGGACGTCAAGCCGTCGAATCTGCTCATCATGGGGCCCATGCATCGCCCGCGGGTGAAGCTCACCGATTTCGGCCTGGCCAAGAGCTTCGCGGAGACCGAGGGGTTCACCACCACGTTTACCCGCGAAGGAGACGTGGGAGGGTCGATCGGATTTATCTCGCCCGACCAGATCAGCCAGTACAGCGAGGTTCGCGAGCCGGCCGATATCTATAGCGCGGCCGTGACGCTGTTTTACCTCCTGACCGGCCGCTACCCTTATCTGGGCTTTGATCCCGGCCAGGCCGATTCGTACCAGATCATCTTGCAGAACCCCCCGGTGCCGTTGCGGGCATTTCGGCCCGACGCGCCCGAGGGATTCGAGCGAATCTTACTGAAGGCCATGCAGAAACGGCCCCGGGAACGGTTCAAATCGGCCCTGGCGATGGCCGAGGCATTCCGGCCGTTCGTGGCCAGCTCGAGCTGACCTTCAGGCGCGAAACGAAAAGAACCGGCAGGACGGTCTCGTAACCTGGGCGAGTGGTCGTTAAACTTAGATGAAGGTTGTGCGTTCAAGGTCGGCCGCGGCGAGGCATTCCAGTGTCAGCGGCGGGGGCGTCGGTCTCGCGGTTAGGGATTGAGGCTTCAATATAGACATGGGCGCCGTCGCGGTGATCGGGGTGGGTCTCATCGGCGGGTCGGTCGGGCTCGCGCTTCGTGCGCGCGGGCTGGCTACGGAGGTCGTGGGCGTGGGACGAGACAAGGACGTTCTAGAACGAGCCTTGGCGCGGGGCGCGATCGACCGGGGCACCACCGACCTGGCGCGGGGCGTCTCCTCGGCCGAGGTCGTCGTCGTCTGTACGCCCGTGGACCATATCGCGGAGGCCGTTCGTCTGGCGGCGGAGTCGTGCCCGCCCGATGCGCTCGTCACCGACGCGGGGAGCGTGAAGCGCAGGCTCGTCGATGAGGTCGAGCGGCACCCTCACGCCGCCGACAAATTCATCGGAGCACATCCCTTATGTGGCTCCGAACAGCGCGGGCCCGATCACGCGCGGGCCGATCTGTTTCAAGATCGGGTGTGCGTGCTCACCCCTGGGCCTCGTGGCCGGCCCGACCGTCTGGCGCGGGCCGGCGCGTTCTGGTCGAGCCTGGGCTGTCGGGTGATGCACCTGGCACCAGGCGAGCACGACGAGATCCTGGCCTACACCAGTCACCTTCCCCACGCGGTGGCATCGGCCTTGGCGGGTTCGATCCCCGGTGATTGGCTGGCGCTCGCGGCCGGCGCTTACCGAGACGGCACCCGGGTCGCGGCGGCCGACGCCGGGCTCTGGACCGCGATTTTTCGCGATAATCGGGGCCCCCTGCTCAAGGCCATCGGCCAGATGCAGGAACGGCTCGACGCCTTTAAGTTCGCCCTGATGACCGACGACGAACAGGCGATTCGTCATTGCTGGGAGCACGCGAAGGCGCGTCGCGACCGGTACGACGCCGACCGTCTGGCCCGTGATGTCAACCTTGCCGACTCGCCTCGCTCCGACCTTTGATCCGACCTGTTTCCTCGTTCCCGATCTTGGAATGCCGATTTTGGTTCCCGATTCGACGAGTCCGGCTGGGCGGCTCGCGGCCGGGATAACGACACCTGTTTCAGACATTGGCTGATGGTGCTCTCTCCTCATGCTATGGCATCTTTTCATCGAAACCGCCGCCGGTCGACCTGACAACATCGGCTCTCGGCTCTCGCACGAGGCCGCGCTCGCCGGTCTGGGCGATTCCTGGTCGATTCTGAGCGGGCGAGGGTTCCTGGTCGAGGGACCGAGCTCGCTCGAGGCCCTCGAGCGGGCCGCCCGTGGGGGCCTGGTCGATCCCGTGATCGAGACGCTCCAGATCCGTCCCGCCGCGACCACGTGGCCAGGGCCTCGCACCGTCGTTCACATTCTGCCCAAGCCCGGCGTCACCGATCCCGAGGGAGATAGCGCCCGCGGGCTGCTGTGGGCGCTCGGCTGCCCCGTCCAGCAGGCCCGCTCGATTCGCACCCACCAGATCGAGGGGCCAATCGCGCTGCTCCCCGCGCTCATCGAGCGCGTCCTCAAGAACGACGCGGTCGAGCACGCCGCGATCGGAACCATCGATCTCGCGAGCCTGGGCGAAGGCCGATCGTATGCCTTCGACCGGGTCGAGACCACCATTCGCGGCCTGGCCGATCCCGAGCTCGCCCGGATCTCACGCGAGGGGGGGCTTTCGCTATCCCTCCCGGAAATGCGGACGATCCAGGGACATTTCACCGAGCTGGGGCGCGAACCCACCGATGTCGAGCTCGAGACCCTGGCCCAGACGTGGAGCGAGCATTGCTCGCATAAAACGCTGAAGGGTCGGATCGCCTTCGAGGGGGAAATCATCGACAACTTGCTCAAGTCAACGATCTTTGGCGCGACCCAGGAGCTCGATCTAGACTGGCTGGTGAGCGTGTTCAAGGACAACGCCGGGGTGATCCGATTCGACGAGGAATACGACGTCTGCTTCAAGGTCGAGACCCACAATCATCCCTCGGCCATCGACCCCTACGGCGGCTCGAACACGGGGCTCGGGGGGGTGATTCGCGACATCCTGGGGACGGGATTGGGGGCGAAGCCAATCCTGAGCACCGACGTCTTTTGCACGGCCCCTTTCGAGCACGATTTCGAGTCGCTCCCCAAGGGGGTCTTGCATCCCAAGCGAATCCTCAAGGGGGTCGTGGCCGGGGTTCGCGACTATGGCAACCGAATGGGCATCCCGACGGTGAACGGGGCGGTCGCGGTCGACCCTGGCTATCTGGCCAATCCCCTGGTCTTTTGCGGGTCGGTCGGGATCTTGCCGCGGGGGATGTCGGAAAAGCGGGTCGAGCCCGACGACCTGATCGTGGCCCTGGGGGGCCGGACGGGGCGCGACGGCATCCACGGGGCGACCTTTAGCTCGGCCGAGCTCACGGCCGAGAGCGACGTCGTCTCGGGCGGGGCCGTCCAGATCGGCCACGCGATCGCCGAGAAAAAAGTGCTCGACGTGGTACTCCAGGCTCGGGACCGCCGGCTGTTTCACGCGATCACCGATTGTGGGGCGGGGGGTTTCAGCTCGGCGGTGGGAGAGATGGCCGTGGATCTGGGCGCTCGGGTCGATCTCGAGCGAGCGCCCCTCAAGTATCAGGGCCTTTCCTACACCGAGATCTGGATCTCCGAGGCTCAGGAACGGATGGTCCTGGCCGTCGCTCCCGAGCATTGGCCGGAATTCGAGGCCCTCTGCCAGGCCGAGGACGTGGAGGCGACCGTCCTGGGCCGATTCGTCCCCACGGGGCGGCTGGAGCTCTTTTTCGAAGGGCGAAAGGTCGCGGATCTCGCGATGGATTTCCTGCATGACGGCCGGCCCGAGGTCGTGCGCGAGGCGAGGTTCCAACCGCCTCCCGCGATACCCTGGGCGATGCCCGAGGCCGCCGATTTCACCGGCGACCTGCTCGCGATCCTGGCCCACGGCGATGTCTGTTCCAAGGAATGGATCATTCGTCAATATGATCACGAAGTTCAGGGTCGAACGGTCCTGAAGCCCCTGGTGGGGGACAAGGACGACGGGCCGGGCGACGCGGCCGTCGTGACGCCGGTTCGGGGCTCGACTCGCGGGCTGGCGGTGGCGTGCGGGCTGAACCCGCGGCAAGGGCGGCTTGATCCCTACGCGATGGCGGCGTGCGCGATCGACGAGGCCGTCCGCAATTGCGTCGCGGTCGGCGCGGACCCGGATCGGATCGCCCTGCTCGACAATTTCTGCTGGGGAAATACCGAGAATCCCGAGACGCTAGGCTCGCTCGTGCTGGCCGCCCGGGCCTGCCGCGACCTTTCGCTGGCCTATCGGGCACCCTTTATCTCGGGCAAGGACAGCCTCAATAACGAATACACTCACGAGGGGAGGCGGCTGGCGATCCCGCCGACCTTGCTCGTCAGCGCGATGGCCCTGGTTCCCGACGTCCGCGAGTGCGTGACGATGGATTTCAAGGCCGCCGGTAACGCGATCGTCATCGTGGGCCGCACCGCCCGTGAACTCGGAGGCTCGGTGCACGCCGGCCTTCATGACCATCCAGGAGGGAAAGTGCCCCAGGTCGACCCGACCCTGGCCAGGAGGGTGTTCGCCGGGGTGCATCAGGCGATCCGGAAGGGGCTCGTGGAGAGTTGCCACGACCTCTCGGAAGGGGGGCTTGCCGTCGCGGCCGCGGAGATGGCGATGGCCGGCGGACTGGGGGCGCGGATCGAGCTTGGCCTGGTCCCCCGCGACCCCGACGTGGACCGCGATGGAGCGGTCTTGTTCTCGGAATCGGCGTCACGATTCCTGATCGAGTGCGCCCCCGACCGCCTCCCCGAACTGGGGCACGCGCTGGCGGGCCTACCGTTCGCGAAAATCGGCGTCGTCACGGAGCCTCGCGCGCGCGACGAATGCCCCGAATTGACCCTGGTCGGAATCAAGGGGGGCGTGGTCGTCAGCGCGACTCTCGATAACCTCAAAACCGCCTGGAAGGCGACTCTCGACTGGCCTTGATCCACCACCCCTTGGGCCAGCGAAATCGACCGGCATGGGAAGACGAACGCCCGAACAACACACTTTTAACGACTGCATGAACATGAAGGACGAGACAATGCTCCGATTTGTCACATTTGTCGATGGGTCTAACCTTGACGGGGTGCTCAAGCACTTGAACTTGCGGGTTGACGACTATGGCGCGTTTTATCGCCATGCCTTCGAGCAGAGCGTTCATTACTGGGGTCGGACATTCGCCGAGGGGGCTCGCTGGCCGACGGCCCAGCACTCGCGAATTTACTGGTACGTCGTGGGCAAGATGGACGAATGGGACCTGAACGACCCCAAGGCCGAGGCCCGGCTGCGCAGTCGGTTCGAAATGAACCCCCGGCTCCGCGACGCCTATCTCGAGGGGGCGAGCCGGCGGCTCCCCGACGTCCCTCTCGACCGCCGGGTCGAGGAGGCCTGGAGCCTCTGCTTCGCCGAGACTCGCGAATGGTACGACGGCAAGCGCAGGGCCCTCGAGCGCAAGAAACGGTTCTATCATGGCGTCCAAGCGGCCACCGACTTTGTCGAAATCCGCCAGGAAGGGCACTGGAAAGTCGACCTGCTGCACCACACCGTCAATGAAAAGGGACTCGACACCAGCCTGGCCGTCGACATGGTCGCCCTTCAAGATACCTACGACATCGCGCTTTTGATCTCCGGCGACGCCGACGGGATCCCGGGAATCAATTACGTCAAGAGCCGGTCCAAGCACGTGGGCGTCGCCGAGTTCCGCCGCGGCTCGCCAGCCGATTTTCCGACCAAGGGGACGTCCTCGCGCCTGAAGATCGCGGCCGATTTCGTCGTTCAGGTCTACGAGGCCGACCTGCTCAGGCGAAACCTGGCGTATCGTTCCGAGTCGGATTACGCCTCGCAGTTTGGGTCGAACGAGCCCAATTATTGATCCCGGCCAAGGCCCCGTCCGCCTGAGTTCGAGAGGGCTCGTCAATGCCTCGTCCCCGCGTGATCCTGCTCCGTGCGCCCGGAACCAATTGCGACGAAGAGACCGCGTTCGCCTGGGAAAAGGCCGGGGCCAAGGTCGAACCCGTCCACGTAAACCGGCTCATCGAGAGCCCCGGCCGACTCGCCGAGTTCCAGATCCTGACCATCCCCGGTGGCTTTTCCTACGGCGACGACCTGGGGGCCGGCCGGATCCTCGCAACCCACCTCGAGCTCGCCCTGGGGGCGGAGCTCACCCGGTTCCACGATCGCGGCGGCTTCATCCTGGGCATCTGCAATGGCTTTCAAGTCCTGGTCCGAGCCGGGCTCTTGCCCGGCGGCATTCGCGACCGCCCAGCCACCCTGGCCCACAACGAGTCGGGCCGATTCGAGGCCCGATGGGTCAAGCTCGCCCCAACCCCCGGCCTCTCCCCGTTCGTGCGATTCGACGAGCCCATCGAACTCCCGGTCGCCCACGGCGAGGGACGATTCCTCACGTCCATGGCCGACGACCTGGATCGATTGACCACGACAGGCCAGGTCGTCCTGCACTATTGCGATCAACAGGGCCGGCCAACCGAATCGTATCCAGCCAATCCCAACGGCTCACCCGGCGGAGCGGCCGCGCTCTGCGACCCAACCGGGCGTATCATGGGCCTGATGCCCCACCCCGAACGATATGTCGAGCCCTGGCATCACCCGCGCTGGAGCAGATCAAAGGCACGACCCAAACAGGGCGACGGCATGCGAATCTTCACCGCCGCGACCACCGCCTGGCAATGATCGCGAACCGAGCCTAACGCTCGAGAACCCGAGCTCGAAGCCGCTTGACCGCGTCGTCAAGGGGCCGACCGGCGCTCTGGAAAAAGTCATTATGGCCAGCCCCCTCGACCCAGAGCGTCTCGACCTTCCCCCCCGCGGCCTTGGCGAGCCGCTCTCCCATCGAAAACGGGACGAGCGGGTCGACCTTGCCATGCCCGATCAAGGTGGGAACCGTGATCGAGGGGATCTTCTCGAGGCTCTCGAATCGGTGCCTGAGCAAGAGCGAGACCGGCACGAACGGAAAGTTCTTGCGAGCCATCTCAACCATGCTGGTGAAGGCGGAAAAGACGGCGAGCCCCCCGACCTCGCGACGGGCGGCCAGGTCAATGGCGACAGCGCTTCCCAGTGACCAGCCCATGACCACGATTCGCTTGGTCTCGACGTGTTGTTCCTTGACCAGATAATCATGCACGGCAAGCGCGGCCTCGCGACAGCCTTTCTCGGACGGCTTTCCCGAGCTCGCGCCATAGCCTGGGTAGTCGGGGCAGATCACGTTGAAGCCAAGGTGTCGGAAGCGGTCGATGAGGTCCCCGGACCAGGCCAGGCACATGGCGTTGCCATAAAAAAAGATCAATGTTGGTTGGTCCTTGGCGTCGTGAAGGACCCGACCGTTTTCATCAAGGGCCAAGGCGTGAATCGCCGTGATGCGTTCATGGGCCGGCGTCGTCAGGGAAACGACGGTTTCGCCCACGCCAGGGTAGGGGACCGCGTCGGGATCACCCTGGGTGCTCGCGCCAGGGAAAATGAGCCAGGCCTGGAGCAGGAAGAGCATCATAATCAACCCAGTATAGACAAGGCCGATGAATCGGACCACGCGGACGATCGCGCGTGGGCGTGGCTTGCGGCTCGGGGCCTGGGGTTTGGTGTCGGGTGGGTCGAGGGGGTGGGCTGGTTGGTTCATGGTCGTGGCGAGAAGTTGGGGCGAGGGTTGCCTCGCCCCAACGCATGGTCATAGGTCATGAACTCTGGGATGGACCACGGGCTCAAGTGGGCGTGAATGACTCCGGTTGCGTGGCTGTGAAAAATGGATGACGGCCCGAGTGAGCGAGTCGATTGGTCGCTGGTTCCGAGGGCTCAGAGTCCGTTGCCGAAGCCTGGCGATTCGCCGCGGACATGGTGGTGGTGGTGATGGTCCGCGCCGACGCCCTCGACGCTGCCTTCCTTGCGGGCGGCGACGTGGGGTCCGCGGAGGACCGACTGGTTGCCGCGTGAATGCTGGGTGTGGCCGCGGAGCGGTCCGCGCCTCAGTGGCGGCTCGCCAGCGGAGACGACGGGCATGCCGTGGTTCTCGAAGGGGACATCGAAGTCGTCGGTCTCATAGTCGTCGTAGCGCGACACGTAGCCCGGCATCTTGGAGCGTTCGAGTTCCTCGGCGTACGAGGCCAGGACGGCGGCCTGGATTTTCTCGCGGCACATCTGGTTGATGGGGTGCGCGATGTCGGCGTGGAGTTTGGCCCGACCATCGGCGTCGCGGAGGGCGCGGTTTTCATCGAGACGGCAGCCGCACTGGTTGCAGAAACGGCTCCGGAGATGATTCTTGGTGCGACAATTGTGGCAGCGATCCGTCAGCTTGCGAGAAGGCATCGCCACGAAGAACCCCTTGGCGCCCTCGATGATCTTGAGGTCGCGGATGACGAACATGTCGTCGAAGGTGATGCTGCAAAAGGCCTGCAACCGTTCGTTGCTGCCCGAGTCGTCTTCCATGAGCTTGATGCGAACTTCTGTGATCTCCACGGTCGGTACTCCTTTACGAGGCGTTCTCTGCTTTGGAGCAAGAGGTTACGACCCGGACCCATCCTAGTCCGAGCGATTCGAGGGTGTTCGCGGCGTGGCGAGCCGCCTGTTGATCGCGTCCCAACCCAAAAAGGGTTGAGCCGCTGCCACTGAGCAAGGCACCGCCCAGGAGCGGGCCCAGGCTGGTCAAGACGTCGCGAACCCGAGCCAGCTCGGGACGTAGCGACTCAGCCGCCGCCTGCAAGCGATTATAGAGCCCCAAGCCGAGCTGCTCGACATTTCCCCGGCCCAAGGCCTCCAGGATCGCGCCCAGGGGGCGCGGACGGTCGGGAACGACGACCTGGCGATAAACCAGGGCCGTGCTCAGACCAAAGGGAGGGCGGACCAGGACGAAATGAAGGGGATTGGGAATCGAGACAGGTTCGACCTGCTCGCCCCGACCCCGACAGACCGCCGCCGGGCCGTGACGAAAGAACGCGACATCGCCGCCGATCTCGCCCGCCAGCTCATCCAGCCGCCGCGAGGGCAGCCTGAGATTCCAGAGCCGATCAAGCGCGACCAAGGTCGCCGCCGCGTCACTTGAGCCACCGCCGAGCCCAGCCTCGGTCGGGATCTTCTTTTCCAGCACGATTCGAGCCCCATGGAGGCCGCCGGCCTCCGCTCTCAGACGCTTGGCCGCTTGCACGACCAGGTTCATGTCGCCGACCGCCAAGGTCGGATCGTCGCACCTCAGGGCGATCTTCGCCCGAGGGGTCGTTCTCAAAGGTCAGGCGGTCGTATAAATCCACGGCGACCATGAGCGTCTCAATCTCGTGGTAGCCGTCGGATCGACGACCATGCACTTCGAGGAACAGGTTCAGCTTCGCGGGGGCGAGGATCTCCACGCCCTCCCCGAGTGGTCGAATCTTCATGAGCCAAGAATCCGCGGCGACGTCGATCTCCACATCCCTGCCAGGCCATCACACGGTCGCTCGGCCGATGCGGAAAACCCCGCCGTTTCCATGGCTTTCGGGCCCCATGACCGGGGGTGGTTCTATCCCGATCGGCGAAACGTCGCAAGACCGAAAAATTCCTCAAGTCGAAAAAGTCTGAAGAACCGCGACGGAACCGCCGAAAACCGGGTTTTCAGGCTCGTTCAGGCGCGGGTCGCCCCGGCCCCGCGGGGCGATCACCGGCGAGCCGGGCGGCCTGATCACGCAGCCGCCCCGCCTCAGGCTCGCGTCCTAGACCCGCCAGACTCTTCGCGAGCCCGTCGAGGGCCTCGAAAAACGGCTGATTCGCCGGCCGGTCGCGGGGCAATCGGCCACGAAATCCCGGCGGAATCGCCCGCGAACCGAGCTCATAGGCGTAACCAAAATGCCCCTCCGCCAGCGAGGGATCGTGGAATTCCTCGAGCGCGATCCGCCCCAGGGCGACATGCACCCACAGATTGTCTCGACAGCCCGAAAGGGCGTACCGAAGCCCGTCCCGGGCCGATTCGGGGTCGCCGGCCTTCCAGAGCTCCATTCCCTCGTGATAATCGAGCTCGACTTCCCAGACGCACATGGGATGAACGAGCTCGTAAAGCCCGCGCCGATACTCCGCCAGACCGATCGGCCCCCGGGCCGCCCCCCCAGGACGCGCCGGCCCCGACCGCGGACCTCCGCGCGGGCGCTTCGGCCCACCACCCCCGCGATTTCCCGGTTCCACCACGCCACGACCCTCCCAATCATCACCCGACCGCCGTTGTCGTACACCCTGATTATTCCAGATCCCCCCTCGCCCTGTCTTCCCCGGCTCAAGTTGGATCGCCATCGGAGTCGCGCTCGACCCGACGGAACGCCACCGAGCTCCATGCGGGACAGCTCGCCCGCGGGATCCCTCATTGCATCGCATGCGAGAGTAAGGATTGGTCAACCAAAGCAACGACGCCCGTCGGCCATGTTGACCAAAACACACACGAGTGCGCGCCGGCTTGCAATCCCCACCAAGGACGGCTAGCATCGTGCACGAGCGTTGTGGTTAAGGTCATTGTAAAACATGATTTTGTCGACCACATGCTGATGATTCGTAGAGCCCGGCGGTGTCGCCGCGAGAGCGTTCGCGCCCTCCGACCGAAAATCGATTTCATTCCGCGTCGTGCGCCGAATGAACCGCCAAGAGGCCTACGGGCGGGCCGCTTCGAATAGAGGCCGCGAATCCACGACCAGGCTTAAAGACGAAGTCTGGGTTTACGCATTCTATCCATCATCGAGCCCCAGCGGCCGACGAGGGCCAGGCGCTCATCACGAAAGAGAAAGCAAGCATGGCGACACGGGATATCAAGATTGGTCTCGCCCTTCTGACACTGGCCGCCTGGGCGGGGCCCGCACGGGCGCAAAACACCGGTGCGTGGGCCACCGGAAACGGCAACTGGGAGACCCCCTCGATCTGGACGACAGGCAGTGTCCCAGGCTCGACCAACAACGTCTACATCGGGAGCGCCTCGGGCACGACCGTGCCGGCGAACGCGGCCCTCAACGCGACGGTGACGCTCACCGCGAACGAGTCGGCGGCCGATGTTTACTTGGGTTACGGCAACACGTCGAGCGGCACGCTCAACTTGGGTTCGAACACCCTGTCGGTCACGGGAACCATCAACATCGGTATTGTCGGCAATGGAGGAACCGGCTCAATCACCGAGTCGGGCGGTTCCTTCACGGCCGGCGGGCTCTATCTGTATAGCGCGGGCTCTAGCATCAATTCGTATACCTTTGGCGCGAAGGACGTCGTGGGTTCGTTGCTGGTCAATGCCTCGACGGCGACGACCTCGGCGACTGGAAACGTGACTGGGGGTGCCTATGTTGAGGCGGGCGGCACGCTGAACCTGGGGGCTGCGATGAACTTCTACGGCACGGGCATCGTGGATGTGGAGGGAGCGGGTTCGGTCATCAACATGCACGGGCACTCGATCGGCGCGAACGCGGTGGAGTTGGGCTACAACGGCTCGAGCGCGGCCACGATCGAGAATCAGGGCACGATCTCAACGGGAAATCTCTTCCTTGGCAATGGCACGACACTCACCATGGGCACGAGCGATCAGGCCTCGGACCTGACACTCGCGACCAAGGCGACGCTCACCACGGTCGCGGTGGGTAACCTCGGTGGGAACGTGGGCGTGTACTCGGGGAGTACGCTTAACTTGGGGGCGACTCTCAGCGTGCTCGGCAACGTTGACGTCGAGGATACGAACTCGGCCATCAACGCCAATGGGCACGGCATCAGCTCCCAGAACCTTTATGTCGGCTGGTTCGATGGGGTCGCGGCCAGCTTGAACAATGTCGGCAAGGTCACGACCGAAGGCCTCTTTGTCGGCTTCGGCAGCTCGCTCACCCTCCACGGTGGCGATGTCGTGAACAGCTCGATCAGCCTCACCCGTGGCTCGGGCTCGACCCTCACCGTCGAGCAGGTCGGCGGCACGGGGCTCATGCTCAACGGCACGTCGCTGTCGGACCTCTCGATCGGTACCGGCAACCGCATGAACCTGATCTTCACGTCCAGCTTAACATCCAACTGGGACTTCGCCTGGAAAGACCCAAGCGCGAATGCCAACTGGATCAGCACCCTTGATGGGATGATCACGAGCGGAGAGATCAAGATCACCTCGGCCGACGGCTACCATGTGTTCGACAATGGGGGTTACACCTACATCGCCGGGGGTGCTGTTCCCGAGCCCTCGAGCGTGATCATGCTCTCCCTCGGTGTGCTTGGCGTCGCGGGGGTCATGGCGGCTCGCCGACGCCGGGCCGGCTGAGCGACTCGTCCGCCAACCCGTCCGACACCGACGGCAAGCGAGTGCGTTTTTCAAGCACTCGCTCGCCTGTCGGATCATTCGCCTTCGATCGACTGCTTACCGATCCATCCACGGCCGAGAGTCGACCGACGCCGAATCGCGATGGAAATCAAAGGACGCCGTGGTTCTTGAACCACTCCCTGAGCCGTTTCCAGCCATCCTCGGCCTGGTCCTTGCGATAGCTGGGGCGATAGTCGGCGAAAAAGGCATGCGGCGTGTCGGGATAGAGCATGATCTCGCAGGGTTTTCCGGCCTTCTTGATGGCCTCTTTCATGCGGTCGACCGTGTCGACGGGGATTCCCTGATCGTCGCCGCCATAGAGGCCCAGGACCGGCGCGTTCAAGGATTCCACCACGTCGATGGGATGCTTGGGATGGAGCTCATCGGCCTCGCCGACCAGGCGCCCGTACCAGGCGACGCCGGCCTTGACCGCGGGGTTGCGCGCGGAATACAACCAGACGGGTAGAGCAAGGACATGCGTGGTGATTCCGCGTCAGCTCTTGCATCCGGTGGAATCGCCATGGCCAGTCGGGCCCCTCGCCGCTAACTGCTACAACGAAACGGATCAAACTCGCTTGAAATCCCCCGTCCCGACCTATGAACGGCTACTCTTCGTTTCCAGTTCGTAGAGCATGCCGGCGCGCCACGCATACCTTGTCTTGTCCATGGAGAAGCTGTTGAGCGAGATTCCCCGGTGACGGCGGAACTCGCCTTGAGTCAGGCCGCCACGGCGAAGGTCGTTGAAGAAAGCGTTCCAACGTGGATCGACCGTGCGACAGCGAGACAAGGCGTGGTCTCCCGGAGAGGCCGGTCGGGTCCGGCAGGAGAATCATCGCGACCAGTCACGCCCCAGTCCAGAGGCGCTTCACCGAGCGGACAAGAGTGAGGCGAACGCGAAAAGGCTCGCCACTGAGCGTCCCGTGGCGAGCCCTTAATCACGTTGAGGGGATTTCAAATGCACGAAGGCCTATATTGGAGCCGTTGAGTGACTGCCCCGTTTGGAAAGGGGATTCGGTGTCGTCGGAAATGGCTCCTTCGTGGCCGGATGAGATCCCGAATTCGCCGTGACGAGAGAAGGCTATTCTCCTGATTGTTGCAATTGGGACCGAGTGGCCTATCGGCCCTGGCCCCCGACGGCCCGCCGGGTGGGAGGGTTCCCACGACCGCGGTAGGCGACGGCCGGCGTGCGCGAAACAATGTGCAGCACGGCAGTGCGAACTGCGGCTGGGCGCGGATTCGGCGATCTCCGGGCTGGCGTAGCGGCAGCGTAGCGCCGGACGGCCATCGGCTGTGAGTACCCTCGAGACACGGCCGTGCGGGATCTCGATGCCGTCGCCCGGGCGCTGACGGACTGGGCACTGGGCGGTGCGATGATGACCACTCCTGGGCCGTAGGCGTAGGGTGGTGCCCCGATTGACCACGACGTGGTGATCCCGCCCCCTGTCTGTGTCGTTGAATAATAGGATCCAAGCCCCGGCGTGTACCCGAACTGGTAGGATGCGTTCGGCCCGGACGTCGACACGCTCCACGGCCGCCGCCCCTGGGCTTGCGCGGTTCCGGATCCCAAGGCCGTCGCCCCAAAAACACTGCTCATCAAGACGATCGCTGCGTGCCTGGTGCTAGTCTTCATCTCTCTCTCCTCTCTGATGTACGAAACGGAAACGAGAAATCGGCTCACTTAACGAGAGCGGGAGAAATCCCCCGCGACGCCTTTTGGCAACTGAATCCTTCCTGGAAGTCTCATGCGGACGCGACAGCGGTGCGGCAGCGATCTCGCCGACCCCGAGAGGTTCACCGTTTCCCCTCGTCGGTTTGCAGACCTTCGAGCGAAACGGCAACCAGTTACCTGGGGGCCAAAAGGCAAGATGCT
>JAKBAP010000545.1 GCA_021808995.1 Planctomycetota bacterium
CCGCCACCCCGTCGCGCGCGGCTCGCGACCCCGTGGCGGCCCAGCGGCTCTGGGAGATCAGCCTGGCAATGACCGGCCTCGCGGACCGAACGACCCCTCGGCCAGGCTGATACCGCCTTGACCTCGGTCGACCGCCCCCTCTATGATCAGCGTTTGTGGATGGTTTGACGAAGGGGACAAGGGCGTCGGAATGGCCGAGGAATCATGCTCGTCACGGTAAACTATGATCGCGATCAGTTGGGATTCGAACTTCCCGAGGGTCAGGTGGTCGGCGTCTGGCTCGGTCCGCCAGGGCTCGCGCCCGACGCGCTCACGGCCGCCGTCGCCAGGGCCTTGCTCGAACCCGAGGGATATCCACCAGTGGGGCGGATGGTGGTCCCCGGTGACCGCGTCACGCTGGCCGTCGATCCCAGTGCTGAGGGGTTCGAAATCGTCCTGAAGGCGCTCGCCCAGACCCTGCGTGACGGGGGCGTCGAACCGGACGATGTGACCATCATCACCCCCCCCACCCTATCCCAGCCAGATTTCTGGCGGCCCCAGGGCTCGACGGCGGTCGTCCACGACCCCAGTGATCCCAGCCAGATCGCCTATCTCGCGACCACGACGGCGGGGCGCAGGATCTATCTGAGCCGAAGCCTGACCGACGCCGACCTGGTCATCCCCGTCGCCGGCGTCCGACCCGCCGCCGGAGGCTCGACGCGTGGTCCCGCCCACGTGATTTTCCCCGACCTCTCGAATCATGAGTCGCGAATCGCCGCCCAGGCAGCCCAGCGGGAAGCGAAACCGGCCCGGAAAAAGGACGAGGACGCGCTTGAGGAATCGGTCGAGGCGAGTGGACTTCTCGGCTCGCGATTTCACGTGGCCCTGGTGCCGGCGGCCAACGGGGTGCTTGAGGTCATCGCCGGCCGCGACGACCTGGTCCACCAGCGGGGAGTCGAATCGTTCCAGTCACGCTGGCGATTCGAGGCCCCTGGGCGGGCGGATCTGGTCGTGGCCGGCGTGGGGTCTTCACGCGAGCAGGCGATGCTTTCCGACCTGGCGCTGGCGCTCGCGACGGCGGTCGAGCTCGTCGACAGAGGGGGGCGAATCATCATCCTCTCCAAGGCCGGTGGCGCGATCGGACCCGCCCTCGGGCGCTTGATCGGGGCCGACCTGCCCCGCGGCGGCCAGGATTCGCTAAGAGGCGCTGAGAACGAACCCGACTATCCGACGGCGCTCGCCTTCGCGCGTGCGACCGCATGGGCCGATGTGTTTCTCGCAAGCGCCCTCGATCCCCAGACCGTCGAGGACCTGGGCATGACCCCCCTTGAGCGCCCCGAGCAGGCCAGGCGGCTGGCCGCCCAGGCCCATTCGTGTACTCTTCTCAGCCGCGCGGAGCTCACCCGCGCGCACGCGATTTCTTGAGAGCGAGCCGACGACCCGATGAACCCGACCAATTCTCCCGTGTATCCTTGGAAAAGCCCGGCCTGGATCGATCGCTCGGACCGGGCGAGGCTCTGGGTCTCGGGCGCGGACCGGGCACGGTTTCTCCACAATCTCACCACCAACGACGTCAAGAAGCTCGGCGTCGGGGCGGGACGCGAGGCCTTTGTCACGAGCCTTCAGGGCAAAACCCTCGCGTTTGTAATCATGCACGTAACCCAGGACAAGATCCTGGTGCGAGCCGACCCCGGCGGGCTCGAGTACGCCCTGCCCCATTTTCAGAAATACGGAGCACTCGACGACGTCACGCTTGAGGACGTCAGCGCGTCGACCTGCGAGCTGCACCTGATCGGACCCTGGCCTGACTTCATGGGATTCGTGCTCGGGGCCGATTACTCGCACCTGAGCCCGAATCCCGACCCCGAGGGATCGCTCCAGATCAGGGAATCCCCCACGGGTTTCCCGGGGCTCACGGTGATCGGACCGATCTCGAGTCGGAATTCGCTCGTGACGTCGTTTCACCACGCGGGTATCAGCCCGATCGAGGGCGAACGATTCGAAGCCCTTCGGATTCTCGCGGGCACGCCCCTCTTCGGTCGTGAAGTCACCCCGGCGAACCTTCCCCAGGAACTCGGCCGCGACGATCGGGCGATCAGCTTTGTAAAGGGTTGTTATCTCGGCCAGGAAACCGTGGCCAGGATCGACGCGGTCGGACACGTGAACCGCGTCCTGAAGGGACTTCGTTTCGATGAGGGCGATGCGCCCCCAGCCGTCGGCTCGCCGATCCATGACCAAGGCAAGGCGGTCGGGATGGTGACCTCGTCCGCGCGCTCGCCGTTTGACGGCCGCCCGATCGCCCTGGCGTTTCTCAAGACCTCGCACGCCCATGCCGGCATGCGGCTCGCCGTCCCTTCGCCGGGATCGGGCGAGCCTGCCTGGGGGGTCGTCGCCGACCTCCCGATGAAACCGGAAAACCAGCCCGACCGATGACCGAGCCTGGTGGTTTCAGGCCACCTCGAGCCCATGCAGTCCGTCGTCGGGGATTCCCGCGATCTGGACATAGGATGAGGGCGCGCGTCCCAGTCCGAGCTGTTCGAGGACCAGCAACCCATAAGGAGAATTGGGGTTGCGTCGACCGGCCAGGCCAGATGCGGAGTAGCTGACCCGTCCGCGAAGGGTGGATTCGCCACAGGTAACCTGCACCCACGGGCGCTCCGTTCCCTGGCGACGCTTGAGCTCCGCGAGAATCGACTGACACTGCTCGTAGGTCATCCTTGGACCCTCCCTGGTCCCATGCGTAAACGAGGATTACCGACCGTCCTGGTCGGGGCTTGGTGAGCTGGGGGGCATGGCCGGGATCGACCATGTGACCCACTCGTCGAAATCATCGGCGCTCGGGTGGGGGTGGATTCACGACAAACAATCCGATTTCTTGAAATTGCACGGTTCTGATGGCGGGTTGGGGTTGCGCGGTTGGGGAGGGCGAGGGGATCGGAACCGTTTGCCGTGATCGACGTTGACCCCCACTGGGAATTATGCCAAAACTCCAAGCCTGAAACGGTCGAAAAGAGCGCCTGGTCTCCTCGCCTGACGGGGT
>JAKBAP010000546.1 GCA_021808995.1 Planctomycetota bacterium
GTGACCACGGACTCACGTCCGTGGTCACGCGAGCGGTCCGAGTCCGTCAAGGGAAGGCCCCTCGATCCTTCGAGTCTCCGACACGCCAAGAACCCTTCGGCGCGGACCGAAAGCCAGAATTCGTTGGCGCACCCAACCGCCGGGAATGGATCAAGCCGTTGCCTGGTCGCGCGCTTGCCCCCGTCTTGACCGGCCGGATACCATCGAACGAGTTGTTTGATCGGGATCCCAAGTAAGAGTACCGGGGGCTTGAGCAATGCTTGAAGGTTGGTGTACGACGTGTTTGCTCGCGCTCGTCCTGGTGGGCCAATCGCGGCCCTCGGAACCACCCCACGCCGCCGTCGTCTGGGCTGTCGACGCGCTCGAGGTCGTCGCCGCCTTTGACCAACCCCTCGACCCCAAGACCCCAGGCTCGCTCGTGGGTCAAGCCATCTCCTATGACGACCTCCAAGGCCAGGCCAAGTCATCCCCTCGAAAGCTCCGAATCGCCGCCGCCAGGCTCGAGGACGACGGACATACCCTGATCCTCGTCACCGATCCACACCCCCGAAACACCCTCTATCACCCGCCGATCCCAGGCGCTGGCTCGTATTCGCTGAGCGGCGTCCAGGCCGATTGGGGCGAGCCCGACGACCTCCCCGAAAACCCCCGCTGGTCACTCTGGCTCCCCACGCTCGACCTCGACGAGGCTCTCCGCGATGTGAAACGCTCGCGAAGACACGCCAGCCTCCGCGAGCGACTCGCCAGGCCCGGGCGACTCACGCTCGCGACCCTCGTCACCCTCCCCGTCGGCCAGGCCACCCTCCATCTCGAGACCACCGGCTCAATCGAGGACGCTCTTCTGGGCGATACCCAGGCCGACCCCATCACCGACGGGAAAACCCCCAGGCATGCGCTCGACCTCGCGGCCGAATCACGCGGAGAGCCCCTCTATCTTTCCATCACCATCAAGACCGGCGCGACCAAGACACCCTTCGATCTTCACGCTTCGCTGAGCCAAAAAGGCGCTCCGACCCAGGCGATCTCGGCCAATCAACTCCTTTTACCCTGGGCGCCGGCGCGGGGGACAACTTCCTCCCCGCCGGCCACCACCCCGACGCTTGAAGGGGGAGACGCCGATCGCGGACGCACGCTCTTTTTCGGCGACCAGGCCAAATGCTCGCAATGCCACGCCCACGGCGGCAAGGGTGGCGCGGTCGGCCCCGACCTCACGCGGCCCCGCGTCCTCGATCGCGCCTGGATTTACCAGAGCATCGCCACCCCAAGCGCCCAGATCGAACCCGAATTCACCACGTATACCGTCGCCCTCAAGGATGGTCAGGTCCACTCCGGGGTGGTCCGCGCCCTCGACGCGGCCTCGATCCAGGTCGTCGATTCCAACGCCCACCCCGCCGTGATCAAGCGCGATCAGATCGTTCGCCTTCAGCCCAGCGCGACCTCGATCATGCCCGTCGGACTCGCCGCCGCCCTGGGCGACCCCGCCATACGCGACCTGATCGCGTTTCTCATGGCGAGGTAGCATCCCTGGTCCCCCATGGCACATCGCGAAACCGGCTCAGCCCTTGCCTCGAGTGAGTGTTTGAGATACGTTTAACATTGTGACTCGGCGTGGATCGCGATTGGCGGGCGTAGGGAGGGTTCGCGATGGAAATGGGGCATCGCCATCCGGTGGGGTTTCACCGGCGAGAGTTCCTGCAAGTGGGCTTTTCGGGCCTTTTGGGCCTGGGGTTGCCACAGGTTTTGGCCTCGCATGCACGCGCGGCGGGCTCGCCGGGCGGTTTGCCGCGAACGATGCTCGCGCCTCGGGCAAAGTCGGTGATCGTGGTGTTTTTCACCGGCGGAATGAGCCATCACGAAACCATCGACATGAAGCCGGACGCACCCGAAATGATCCGCGGCGACTTTCGACCCATCGAAACGGCCGCGCCGGGGCTGCATTTTTGCGAGCATCTTCCCTTGCTCGCCGCTCGTGCGAATAAACTGGCCGTCGTGCGATCGTTTTCGCATGGGAATCTCAACCACCTGAACTCGACGCACCTGGTTTTGACCGGCCAGCCGCAGCCGGGGGCGTTTTTCGACAAGATCGCCACTCGTGACGATTATCCGTGTTACTCCGGCGCTCTGGACTTTGTCCGACCCCGCGCTGACGGCATCCCGAGCGGTGTCAGCCTGCCGACCTATTTGATGGAAGGGCCACTCACCTGGCCTGGCCAGCACGCCGGCTTCCTGGGCCCGAGCCACGACCCCTGGCAGGTGCGTCAAGACCCGAATCAGCCGAAATTTGGGTTTGAGGGCCTGACCTTGCCCGAGGGGCTTTCCGTCGAGCGGCTGGGCCGCCGCAGGTCGTTGCTCGATTCGCTCTTGCCCCGGCTCGAGAAGAACGCCAAATCGTCGGCCGCCAGCGAAAACCCCTACGACAGCCAGGTCGAGCGCGCGATGACGCTTTTGTTATCCGGCAAGGTCGCCCGGGCCTTCGACCTGGGCGCTGAGGACCCACTCGTCCGCGATCGCTACGGCCGCCACATGTTCGGCCAATCGCTCTTGCTCGCACGCCGCCTGGTCGAGGCCGAGGTCCCGGTCGTCCAGGTCAACATGGGCCGGGTCCAGACCTGGGACCACCACCAAAACATCTTTAGTGCCCTTAAGGACCGCCTCTTGCCGCCAACCGACCGCGGCCTGGCCGCGCTGATCGACGACCTGTCGGCCCGCGGCCTGCTCGATCAGACGCTGGTGGTGATGATCGGCGAGTTCGGGCGCACCCCCAAGCTGGGCGTGCTTCAAGGGAGCAAAACCCAGAACGTCGGCCGCGACCACTGGGGGGCGGTTTTCTCCGGGATGTTCGCGGGGGCGGGCGTCCAGGGAGGTCAAATCATCGGGCAATCCGACAAGATCGGCGGATATCCGGCCAGTCGCCCCTACTCCCCCGCCGATCTGGCGGCGACGATTTATCGATCACTCGGCGTCGATCCGTCGGTCGAGCTGCGTGACCGGTTGAATCGCCCGATCCGGCTGAGCGTG
>JAKBAP010000087.1 GCA_021808995.1 Planctomycetota bacterium
GCGGACGACGCGGCTCGTCTGGAAACCTTCACCACCACGACACGCGGACTCGCCGCCCGCGCGGACCACCACGGAACCCGGCTCGCGCTCGAAACCGGCGCGGAAGCCGTCGGGCCGCTGAACGAGTTCCTTTCGATCGACCCCACGCCGAGCCTGGGTGCCAGCCTGGACCCTGGCGGGCTCTTGTTGGCGGGCCTCGATCCCGTCGTGTCCGCCCGCCTCCTGGGCCAAAGGCTCATCCACGCCTACGCCGGCGACGCCGTCGGAAGGCGGGGATCCACTCGCGTCAACCCCCGTGGACAGGGCTTCCCACCAGGTGCTCTCGATTGGGACGAATACGTGGGCACCCTCGAGGAAATCGGGTATCGCGGATTCCTGACCGTTCGCCCGGACCCGGCTCGCGACCTCGCCTCCCAGTTCGCGGAGATCGTCGCCCGGATAGAACAAATCGGCTGATCGGCCGCCGCCGGGACCAGGATTCGACCCGCTCAGGGGAGCGTCGAGTAGGTCACGATATTGGCCGCGATCTTGACAGCGCTCGTGTGGGTATAGCCCTTGCAATCGATGCCCGAGTGATGCTCGAGCGCGCATCCGATATCATATTTCGAATAGATAATCGCCCAATGGTCGTCGATCTTGATCCCTTCCAACTGGGGCAGGTCGTGGCCTCCGCCGGCCGCCGGGGTGTATTCGCAGTCGGAGAGGTCAAAGCCAGTCTTGGCGGTGTAAATGGGGTCGTTGCGCGGGATCGGCTCGAGGACCTTTTCCGGGAAAAGCGCCCTCGCGAACGCGCGAAATCCCGTGTCGAAGGCCGCGCTACCGCAAGCGGCGTCCGCGAAGAGCGTCCCACCCCCGGGATCCACATGCCGCCTGAGAGCCTCCAGGTCTTCCCTGCCAAACGAAATCGCCCCTCGTCCATGGATGTAGATCAAGGGGTAATAGATCAGGTTGGGATCCTGAGGCGTCAGGTCCTTTTGCGTGATCTCGACGTCGTATCCCAGCGGGGGCCTACGCAGCGAGTCCATCAAATTGGGGATCGCGCGGGGGGCGATGTTCCAATCGCCGGAATGCTTGAGCTTGGCCACTCGCAGCGAGCCCCGCCTGGGGGCGTTTCCCTTGCCCCCTACCGCCTCGCGCACCACCAGCTTGTCGGCTGGAAGCTCACGCCCGGTCGCGTAGTCCACGATGTTGCGCCCGATATGAAGAGCGGTCGCCACCGCGACGTTGGTCGGCTCGCGCTCGGATTGGTTCCAGTAACACGAAAGGTCCCGGGGCGAATAAATCACCATCGTGCGGCAGCCGTGCTCGATCCCCCAGAGCGGATGCAGGTCGGGACTCAGCATATACTTGGCACGCCACACCGGGTGCTCCGGGCCGAGCTTCTTGAGCTGGTATTCGTCCTCGGGAAGAATCTCCTTGATCAAGCGGCGAAATCCCTGGTCGAATTCATGCTTGCCGCAACAGGCCTCGGCCAGCAAGAACCCCCCCTGCTCCAGGTAGTCTCGCAAGACGCGACGGGCGGCCGGCGCGAGCTCCGGCGCTTCGTGCCCGTTCATGAAGGCGATCGGAGACATCAGCATGTCTTCCACCCGCGCGAGCGCGGGGTTGACGAATTGCCAGGTCAGGAGGGTCTTCCAATCGCGTCCGCTCTCGTTGACCAGGCCGCGGACGTCGTCGGGGTCGTTGTTCCAATCGATCCCAGGCGCGTGGGTCAGTTTGTTGATCAAGACGGGCGCTCGTCCCTTGGCCAGGAAGAGCAGGGCGAAACTGGTCGCCACCAGCTCGTTTTCCTGGCCACCGCCCCGCCAGAAGCCCGAGAGCTTGTTTTGGGCCTGGACGAGCTCCTCCGCGCCGAGTCGATACCAGTCGCTCCGGCCCAGGAACCGCACCCCCGTGAGCCGCCCCGCCCGTTCCAGGGCATAGAGATAATAATACCTCCACTGCTGGCCGTTGCCCCAGTTTTGATCGACCGAGAAATGGTTGGCCAGCCATTCGACGCCCCGCGCCAGGTTGATGTTGAAGCCCCCCTTGCCGCAGTCGTGGATCGTCGCGCCCTGGAGGTATTCTTGCCCCTGATAGCGCCTGGCCCCGGTGATGACCAGGCTCGAGACCCCCGCGCAGGTCATGCTGGCCGTCGGGTTCGTACGGCCAATGGCATAGCCCCAGCCGCCGTCTCGGGTCTGGAATCGCTCGAAATAGGCCCGCGAAAGCGCCCACACCTCCGGGTCGACTGGGAGGCCCGCCTCCTTGGCCGCGCTCAGGCCCAGGAGCGCGTACTGGGTGTTCGAATTGTCGCCCGCCTGGAATTTCTGCTCGGCGTAGCTCCAAGCGCCAGGCCACGGGACCCGATCGTTGGGCTTGATCTGCGCTCGCTCGAGCCAGGTCACGTTGGCCATGATCCGGACCCGGTCACGCTCCGGGTCCGCCAGCGCGTAAACCATCGTCTGGAGCGAGATCGCGTAGGTCGAGTTCAGTTCTTGCGGAGAGTGTTTGCGCAAGAACCCAAGCGCGCGTCGGATCGGCTCGGACCCTGGCTTTTCCCCGGCGGTCAAGAGGGCCAGGGTGATCAGGCTGGTGGTGCCGGTGTTGGCCCGATTCTCGATCTCGAGCCACGAGCCATCCCCCTGTTGCTGGCTCTTGAGATAGCGAGTGCCGTCACGGATCGCGCGCTCAACTTGCTCGCTTGAGACCCCAGCCGGTCGCGCCGCCGGAATCGTGATCCCGAGGATCGCCAGCGTGATCCCGATGATCCGCGACATTCGCCTAGCGGCCTGCCTGCAATCGAGCATTGTCGTCCCTCGCGATCACTCCCCGCGAGCCGCACCCGCCAATCGACCATGGAGCGATTGTGGCATTCCCCGCGCTCGTACGGCAAGACGACGCGCTCGCGAGCGAGGCTACCCAGGCACGAGCGCGCTCAAGAGTCGGTCATGGACGGCGGTCATCGGGATCGACCCGGTTGCCGAGGGTGGGGGTCCATCGCCGATCAGGATCGGCCGGTTGAGCTCGGTGGCGGCTGGTAGCCCGTGGCTTCCCCTGACCAGCGTGGGGTCGAGCGGGATCACGTCGAAAAGCGTGCGAAGGCCCAGCTTTTTCTGGATCAGCCGCCGGATCACCCGACCCAAGGGCCAGACGAGCTTGGGATCGAGAAACAGCTCGCAGGGGTCGTAGCCGGGCTTGCGGTGAATATCGACGCAGCGGGCGAAATCGGGGGCCTTGCGGTCGTCGACCCAGTAAGGGTACGCGAACCAGGAATCGGCCTCGGCCAGGACCACGAGCTCGCCGGAGCGTGGGTGGTCGAGCCCGATCTCGCCGCGTTCGTCACCGGCGAGCACCCGCGCGACCCCTGGAGCTCCCGAGATCGCGTCACGGGCCCGTGCGAGGGCGAGCCCATCGCCCGGAGCGGTGTAGACATGGGCGAGTTGATGGTCGCAGACGGCGAAGGCGCGGCTTTCAAAGGTCTCCAAAATCTCGCCAAAGGGACCGGGCCGCACGGCGAGCAGCCCAGCGTTTCGCAGGATGCGATTCAGAAGCACGGGGCGCTTGACATCACAATGACCATACTCGCTGACGACCCAGACGCGAGCGCCGGCCTGTTTGGCCGCGTCGAGCACCGGCGCACACGCCGCGTCGAGCTCCCCCACCAGCCGCGGCATCTCGCAGCCCGAGGGCCCATGACGCTGGGGCTCATAGTCAAGATGGGGCAGATAGACGAGCGTGAGATCGGGGTGATCCTCGAGGACGACCCGCGCCGCCGCCTTGGCGATCCATTCGGTGCAAGGAAGACCGGCCTTGGGACCCCAGAACGACGGAAACGGAAACGGGCCAAGGGCCTTCTCGAGTCCCTGACAAAAGCCCTCGGGCCGGCCCGTGATGCCAAAGGCTTTGTTCCCGTCGGCCCCATAATAGGGTTTGGGAGTCGCGCTCAAGGCGACGTCGGCCCCTTGGTTGAACCACCAGAACATCTTGGCCGCCCGGAACGGTCGTCCGCGGGCTTCCGCCATGCGGCGAGCGGTCGTGTAGATCGGCTCGGCCTCCAGAAGCGCGTTTGACTGTTGCCAGAATCGCGCCTCGCGGGTCTCGCGAAAGAGCCACCCATTGCCGACGATGCCATGTTCCTGGGGAGCTTTGCCGGTGAGCAGAGTCGCCTGGGCTGTACAGGTTACCGCGGGCGCGACCTCGATCAGCGCCCGTGCCCAGCCCTCGTTCGCCAGCGCCTGGAGCCGGGGCGCATACGGAAGCAGCCGGCTCGTCAAACCAACGGCGTTGATCAGAATCAGTGGTTGCGTTTGCATCGCGAGTCCCTTTGGCCAAGGCTGTTTCGTGTTGTGTTGGCCAGGGATCGCCGAGTTTTTCTAGGCCGGCCCGGAACCAAACCTGATTCACCAGGCCGTCGATGTGGCGTCGGCTCATCGCCCTCAACAGCCAGATGTTCCTCTCTGTGAAATGGTAGACGTCCCATGGGCTTCTTGATTCCACGAAGAGCAGGCAACCGGGCCCAGAGCTGGGTCGTACCATGGGGAGCTCAATCGTCCCCGATTAGGCGCTCGGCCCGACTCAGAACGTTCTTGGCAATACGAACCGCGCGACGGTGTTGCCTTTGAGTGACCGGGCTGGCTGGTCCCGGGTAACGGATCGCCACCGCGAACAGTGAGAGTTCGTCCGCCTGGCGGACGTTCTTGGGGATCTTGAGGCCGCCAAAAGCCGGCTCCGGTGCCTCACCTCACGCCTGGGGTCCCAGCAACGGGCCCGTGGGCCGACCGGCGGCGAGGGAGTGCCTTGGCGTCGACGCGGGGCCCTGGCCCAGGCGCCTGCGCCAGGCGGCGGCGAAGGGGAACGACATTACTCCCGCGATGATCACGCTCATGGCCCCCTGGTTGCCACCCTCGGTGAAACCATAACTGTGCAGGCCCACCCCCAGCACGAAATTCACCCCGTACCAGGCCATGATCACCGACAAATAACAAACCACCGACGCGACCACCAGGCTGAACGAGCTGATCCAGCCCGCGAACCGGCCATGGAGCGGGATCAGATAGACCAAGAGGGTGATCAAGGCCCAAACTTCCTTGGGATCCCAGCCCCAGAATCGACCCCAGGAATAGTCGGCCCAGACGCCCCCCAGGATGGTGCCGGCCGCGACCAGGAGGACTCCCACCTGCATCGTGCGGTAGATGAAATTGGCGAGCGGCTTGACATTCTGGGCGGTGTGCTGCATCGCGAGCTCGCGGGGCGTGACCTTCGACTCATGGGCCACGTCCAGAGCCGCCGCGTACGAGCCGGCCCGCGCCCGTGTGATCAGCCGGTCCACGAGCTCGCCAGCCACCGCCAGTAAGGCGACCAGGGAAATCATTCCACCCAACAGGCCCAGGATCGAGCAGAGGTAAAACAACCCATCGCTCGAGCCACTCGCCGATTGGCCCAGGCTAAACGACGACCCCAAAAGCCCATACGAGGCGGCCACGCCACCGCCTCCGACCAATAACAACGGCAAGCCCGGAATCAGCGGAGACGCCAGCTCGAACAGCCGCGGCGAGCGCCTGTAGGTCGTGGTCAGATAAATCGCCGACGCGATCAGTCCGAGCATCCAGGCCAGCCCAAAGGCGGCGTAGCTCGAGACCTCGGTCAACACGTGGATCGTCAGCCACAGGTTGCTTCGCAAGACGGGTTGAAGGCTCTTGATACTGGGGTCCAGCAGGGGCACGTTGGCCGCCGTGATGGTTCCCAGGAGCGCCACCGCGGAGCCGGCCAGGGCGACGTAAACGCGTCGGAAAATCAGCTCGAAGATGAACGACAAGACCGCCGCCACGAGCGCCACCCAGATGACCGTTTCGTACATGTTGGTCACGGGGGCCCAGCCCGAGATCCGGACCCGCATGGCGAAGCCGTAAATCTCGAGTCCGATCCCGCACAGGAGCCCCGTCAGGCCCAGGCGATAGATGGTCTTGCCCACGAAGCCCATGAACGTCCGCGACGGTGCCGGCCCAAACCCCAGCGCGACCGCCAGAAGCGCGAGCGCTGATCCATACGCGAACGGGGCCTGCCAGAAGGGGTTCATGGCGTTGAAATGGGTCTCGCGCTCGATGGTGGCGACGGAAGGGTATTTCTCGGGATTGACCGCCTCGCCCAGGGCGCGGGCCGACTGGAGGAAGCGCGTGCCGACCTCGGCCGGGATCCGGCCGGGGGAGCTCGATTCGGCTTCCTCGACGGCGTGATAGGCGGCCAGGAAGGCGGCCGTCTCGGCCTCGGGATAGCCGGCGGCGGCCGTCTCCTCGGGCTTGGATTTGAGCAAGGCCAACAGCGGCGTCCAGACCGAGTTCTCGCGGAGCCAGGCCTTGTAACGGGCGTCGAAGGCCGGATCCTCGGTGGGGTCCTTGCGATCGTCGCGGGGGATGTCGTTCCAGAAGGTCGAGACGGCCTTGAGCTCTTCCATGCTCATGAGCGGGGTGTCGCTCATATCTCCGCGCTTTTCCCGCGCGATCTTGATGGCCCGAAACGAGTCGGCCAGATAGCGGTCGCTGGACGGCCGGGGCATGATCAAGACGACGCCGTTTGACTGGATCTGGCCGCCGCTATAAGCCTTGTAATCGGCGTGCCGCACGGCGACCTCGACGGCCCGTCGTTCGACCTCGGTGAGCCTGGGGGCGGATTCGGGATTGGCGGTGAAACGCCTCTGCTGGACCTCGAGATCGGCCGCCCAATCGAGGAACGAGACCACCCGGTCCTTGGCTCGGACCCGAGCCTCGTCGAGTTCGCGGGGGGTCAGCCATTTGTGCTCTTCCGAGAGCTTGGCGGCGAGCTCGGCGATGGTTTTCTTGTCTTCCACGGGCAATCGCGAGGTCGCCAGGAACGCGATTAGCCCCTTGGATGTCGGCTCCAGGTCGGCCGCGAGCGATTCGAGGGTCCCCTTTTCGCTGGCGGGAGTGGTCGATTTGGCGGCGATCGCCGTCAATCGCGTGGCCAGCGAGTCGGCCACGATCAGTCGCCGGAGCGGAAGATAATCGACCAGGATGAATGGCTGCTCGTCCCAGAATTCGGGGGCGACCAACCAGCCCAGAAAGGCTCCCACGGGTCCCCAGCGGGCCGGCTCGTCCGAGCGGTCTTGGGTGGGGCGAGCGCTCGGGTTCAGGATGTGCTCGACCTCGGTCGCGGGGTCGACGAGCTTGATCGTCTCGCGGCCGAAGACTTGCTTGACCTCCTCGCGAGCGACGGTGTCGAACGGCTTGACCCGGCCCGCGTGCATGACGGGGACCCTGCCGATCGCCTCGTACGCGGGTCCAACGCCCGGTTCGTCGGCCGCGACCGCGCTCCCCACGACGAGCGCCTGGGCCAGGACGGCCAAAACGCGGCGGATCTTGTCTCGGATCATTGCATCGTCTCCAGGAATTCGTCGGACGTCGTCGTGTGTTGGACTATGTCTCAAAGGGCCGGGTCGGCGTCATCCCCGGCCTTGGCCAGGGCGCTCTCCTTGGCCTTGGCCTTTTTTTCACGCTCTTTCTTGCCGCCGTCGGTGAAGATCCCCGCCCGCATGTAAAACTGCAGGAACGCGCCAATTACCACCAGCAGGCAGCCCGAGTAGATGATCGGCCGGCCGGGATTGGCGGCGACCTGAAACACCGATTGGAACTGACCGGTAAACTGATGCGTGCGCGGGTCGCGCTCTCGGATATAGTTTGATTGATAAAACGTGTATCCGCGATGGTCGAGGGGATGGTTCATCCAGATGGTGTAAGGCTTGTCCTTGATCCCTTGCTCCGGGTCGGTGAGGCGGACCTTGCTCTCGAAATGGGTCGCCTGCTCGGTGCCGGGCTCGAATCCGGTGTCGAAGTCGTCGAGCTTGAGCTCAAAGCCCAGGGGCTTGCGATCGACGTCGTAAACGAGCTCGAAAAACCGGTCGCCGAACGCCAGGTGCCGGGGTGACGGGGGATCGAGGTTTTCGGAGCGGCTGAGCCAGATTTCCTTGGTCTGACCGCCCACGGTCATTTCGGCCCGGCAGGCGGCGATGCCGTTGCCCATCTGGGCCTTGGGGAGCACGACGGGCTCGTAGATTTGCTTTTCCACCCCGGCCGGCAGGTAGTCGTCGAGCTGAAACGAGATCGTCATCGGCAAGTTGGGGTTGCCTCCGAAGGCCACGATCGGCTTACCCTTTTCCAGCGGACCCGACGACCTCAGCTCGCCCGTCGTTTCCTTGCCCCGGCCAAACACGCGCTGATAGAGCGATCCATCGGGACCGGCCAGGATCTCGATCTGGCCGAACCGGCCGTTTCCCTTGGGGTCGAGCCGGGGCGCGACCATGTAATGCACCTGGGCCAGTGGGGCGGGGCGCTTTCCCGCCGCCGGATCGGCCGAGGGGATCACGTTGGGAACCATGGGAAGATTGGCGAGCGCCATGTGGGTGACGGGCTCGTCCTTGCCCGCGTGGATCTTGAAGATGGCGATCGGAACCGGGTCGTCGCCCAAGATCCGTTCGAGCCCGCCGGCGGCCGTGGGGAACTCGGTGATCTCGCTCAGTGTCACCTCAAGGGGGCTATCGGGGAGCGTGATGGACTTACCCTCTTGCCCGTCGAGAGCCCAGTCGTACGTCCGGGCCTTGCCCTCGCGGTCGGCATAGCGGAACCGAGCCGATCCCTTCACGCCCAGGGGAGGGGGTTTGAGGAAATCGTCGACCAGGTCAGGTCGATCGACGTGTGAAAAGGTGATCATCGCGGGCCGTTGGTCGCGGACGACTCGCTGGAATTTCCGTTCGGTGACGAACCAATGGTCGTCCTCGGAGGCGAAGGCATCGCGTGCCTGGGGCATGCCGGGTGCCTTGAAATTCAGGGTGATCCGGGCCATGGGGGCCCCCTCGGGGTCGGCGACATGGATCACGGCGGGCCCGGCGGCGGGAAGGTTTTCGACGACGACCAACTGGAACGGGTCGTCTTTCTGGGTCAGGACCTCGCGCGTGGTCGGCTTGCCGACGATTCCCAGGGTGGCGAGTCGCAGGAACCCCGCGATCAGGCCGGGGTCCTTGGGCTTGGCGGGTCCCCATTCGAACGGACCGGGCCGAAACGGCAGCGCGTATTCGGTTCCCGCCCCCTGCGAGTGAGGGTCGATCTCGCGGACCCGGATCACGGGATAGTCGATCCGGACGAGCTCGCTTTTCACCTGGCCCTCGAGCATGCCCACCTGGCCCTCGTCGGCGGTTCGAACGCCGATATAGGAGCCGACCAGCAAGATCAAGAGCCCCGCGTGGGTAACCACGAAGCCGGTCTGGCGCTTCTTCCAGGGAAAGCGAATCAAGGCCGCGCAGAGGATGTTGATCCCCAGGAAGGCGAGCAGGATCGCGAATCCGGGACTGCGATAGATGTATTCCTGAACGGCCGCGGTGCCGTGCCGGGATTCGAAAAAGGTCGCGTAGGCCAGCGTGGCCGCCAGGGTGCCGAGAGTGAGGACCGCCAGCTTGACCGAGGCCAGGAAGCGATAGCTGGAATCGACCAGCCGGACCAGCCGATCGACGAGCGACAGGGATGCCGCCGTCGTTTCGCCGTTGCGTCGCGGGGATGAAAAGGGAGCGGGCTTGGTCGCTATCGCCATGAGTTCGCACCTACCCTGGGGTGGGACGTCGCGGAGGGATCGATCATCGGCCCCTTTGGCCGCCTGCTAGGATTCCGTCTCATCACGTCTCTATTCTATTCCGATCACGGCCCACGGACCAGAGCCCTTGTCCAGCCGACGATCCGTGCCTGGTCTTGGGCAAGAGCTCGAGCCGATGGCGTAAGTTGTTGACTCACGCAGATATAGGTCGAAATCGGGCCGTCCTTGATGCCTCGATGTTGGAAGTTCGGTCGCTAATCGCGACAGGCCAGGTGGCAGCGGATGCAGGCGGATTCGAGCCTGCGACCGGCCGCGAGGGTGGTCTGGGGGCTCGTGAGCGGGTTGGCGCGAGCGAGTGCGCCGGCCGCGTCGCCGAGCTCGAATGCGCTGGCGAGCCAGTGGTCGCCGCGGTCGGGGAGTTTGAGTCGGTTCGCGGCCCTGGCGGCATCGCTGGCCAGTTCCTGGACGACCGCGGGGTTGCTGGGGTCGTGGTTGAACTGGGCGAGCACCCGCCCGGTCGCCGCGTGATTCGGCGTGGCCCCCGCGCCGAGCCCGGTGACCCAGGCCGGGGTCGTCCTCACGCTCGGTGAATGAGTCGCGGGCGCGAGGCTGGCGGCCACGATTCCCATGCCGATCAGGAGGGTGACGCCGTGGCGTCTGAGCTCGCTCCGCAAGAGGGCCCGGGCGCGGTCGAGCCTGCGAGAGGTCGTCCCCTTGGGCCAGCCCAGTCCACGGGCCGCTTCGTCGTGGGTTTTTCCCTCCAGGTCGCAGAGCCGGACGATGGCCCTGTACTTGTCGGGAAGCCGATCGAGCGAGCGCTCGACGACCTCATGCAATTCTTGGAGATCAAGCGCGGGACTGGGTTCGGTGGTGGGATGGAATCGCTCGGGGAAGGTCCCCGTGGGGGATTGGCCGGCCAGGGTTGAGATCGAGGCTTCGCGCGCGCGAATTCGGGCCGAGTCACAGCGGGCGGCCATCGCGATCCGCCGGGCGACGGCGGCGAGCCAGGCCCCCGCCGAATCGCGCCACCTGATCCGCCCCGCCTTCGAGGCCAGTACCAGAAAGACGGCTTGGATCGCGTCCTCGACGTCTCGCTCATCGCGCAGGATGCCCCGGCAGACCCGCTCGACCCGCGGTCCGTGCCGCCGCATCAGGATCGCGAACGCCTCGTCCTCGTGGGATTGGGCGAATCGCTCCAGGAGCACGGCGTCCGTCAGCGCGTCGATCATCGCGTCCGTCCTCGTTTCGTGTCGGTCACCGCTAACTGATGCCGCGAACCATCCCTGGCGAATGCCTTTTTTCGATCGCGTTCGCGATTTTCTTGAAGAGACCTCGATCACCCGAGGTTGAGCAGCCTGTTCATGCGCGCGACGACATCCTTCATTTCCGAGAGGTCGCCCAGCCCGACCTCGGCGGTGATCCATCCTTGATAGCCGACCTCCGCGAGCGCGGCGGCGACCGCGCTCCAGTCGATCTCACCCTCGCCGAGGGCGTAGCCAAAGCGTTTGTCTTTCTTGTATTCCTTGACGTGGATCTTGAGGATTCGGGGTCCGAGCTCGCGGATCCATTGCTCGGGATAACCATATTCGACGATATTGCCCACGTCGAAATAGGCTCCCACCCAGGGGCTCTTGAAGTCGTCGATGAATCGGGCGAACTCGAGGGGGCTCAGGAGGAATTTGTTCCAAACCTCCTCGATGGCGATCTTGATGCCGTGTTTCTCGGCGTCGGGGATGAGCTTCTCGATGCTCTGTCGCGAGCGGACGAGGGCGTCTCGGTAGCTGACCTTCTTGCTCACGACGGCGGGGACGACCAGGACCGTGGTCCCACCATAGGCCTTGCAATCGATGAATTCCTGGCGGATGGAATCGAGGCTCTTGGCGACGATCGTCGGGTCGGGGTCCGTGAGCGGCCATTGCCAGTGGTGAGCGCCACTGACCCCGTGGATCACGAGCCCAGCTTCGTCACGAGCCTTGAGGATCTCGTCCTGGCCCATCTGGTTGGGGCTGATCAGCTCGACCCCGTCGAACCCGGCTTCCTTGAGCATCTTGAAAACGGAGAGCGGCGAGCCCGTGGTTTTCCCGAGCATGAACGCCTTTTTCCAGGGGTTCTTATCGAGGGCGGCGTTCGCGGAGGACATGAGCGGCCCCGCCATCGCGGCCGCGGCCGACGCCTTGAGATACGTCCTGCGTGTGATTCCGGTCATGGCGAGGCTGCTCCAAGCGGGGGTGGCTGATCAATTCGCGTTGGTCGCGTGTTTTTGTAGGTTAATCGTCAGGGCCCGTTCGATCCAGGGGGCGGTCCAGAGCGGGGTGGGCGCTCGCGCGCCTCGCTCACGCGGATACAGGCCACCGGAGGGGTAGGAACGCCAGGAACCGACGGAGATGGCTTCGCGCGAACGGGATTGGGATTGAGACGACATCGCCCCCAGCTCGGTGAACCAGTGAGTTCCGATAGCCTCGTATGCCGTGGACGTGCTTGATCAAATGGCCGAGCGAGTCCCTGGTGAGCGGCTTGGAGTCGTCCTCGTCATTCGCGTCGGCGGAGCCCGACGATCTCTCGTGGAGCCGCCATTCTCCGTTTTCAAAGTAAAGTCTCGCGATGTCGTCACAGGAGGGCCTGAGATCGAGATCGACGACGCCGTCCGTGCCGGGCGCGGATCGCGCGTTGGGCTCGAGGAAAACACGAGCCGTTTCCTTCCGGAGCAATAGAGCGGGTGCCTGATAGACACCGAGGCGGGAATTATCCATCCTTTTCTGAATGACGCGCGTCGCCCAGTCCGCGACTTCGGCCCAGTCTCAAACGGTTGTGACAGGTTGAGTTAAACGCTCCAGCCACGCGTCGAGCAGGGTCCTGTCCTCATCGGTCGGATTGGCTGAGCTTTCCGCGGTCGCCATCGGGGACACCATGCATTATCCAAAGGGTCCATCGAATCCGTCGAAATCATCGCTGATCGAGCTCAATCATGTATCCTAACGGATCTCGCGATGGTACGTCACCGCTCGTGAGCGCCCGAACCCATGGAGAGTGAAACATCCTCGCGAACGGGATCGGCCGCTGGTCACACTTGTCCATTCCGGCCGTCGGACTGGTCTGGGCGACGCAAGGCGGGGAATCGCGCGTTCGGTGATCGACGGGATGAATCAAGTTAGACGACGATATAAAAATATCGTGACATAATGCTTGGTACGCTTCGATCGGAGTTGTTGAATGGATATCGCGAACGAAGGGCGGGACATGGTTGAGGACGACGAATGCGAGGTCGTGCTGCGGGGTCGCTCGCTGCTCGACAGCCCGCTCCTGAACAAGGGGACCGCCTTTACCTGGGCCGAGCGTAAGGAGCTTGGTCTTTTGGGTCTCTTGCCGCCGACGCAGGAGACGCTGGATGAACAGGCGAGCCGAGCTTACGAGGCGTTTCGCAACAAGACCACCGATCTCGAACGACATATCTATCTACGTCAGCTCCAGGATGCCAACGAGATCTTGTTTTACCGGGTGTTGCTCGATCATCTCGCCGAGATGACGCCGATTGTGTATACCCCGACCGTGGGACTTGCCTGCGAGCGATTCAGCCATATTTTCCGCCGCCCGCGCGGGCTCTATCTGGCCTATCCGGAGCGTGCCCAACTGGACGCGATCCTGGACGACGCGAGTGGCTCGCGGATTTCGGTGATCGTGGTCACCGATGGCGAGCGGATCCTGGGGCTGGGCGATCAAGGGGTCGGTGGGATGGGCATTCCGATCGGGAAGCTCTCGCTCTACACGGCCTGCGGAGGGGTGCATCCTGGTACGACGCTGCCGATCTTGCTCGATGTCGGCACCAACAACCAGGAGCGGCTCGATGACCCCATGTACGTCGGCTGGCGCCACGAGCGAATCGCGGGGCGCGAATACGACGCCTTCATCGAGACATTCGTGAAGGCGGTCGAGCGACATTTCCCCGGAGTTCTGCTCCAGTGGGAGGATTTCGCCCAGGCCCACGCTGGGCCGATCCTCGAGCGGTATCGCGACCGGCTCTGCACGTTTAACGATGACATTCAGGGGACGGCGGCGGTCGCCACGGGGGCCCTGCTGGCGGCCGCGGCGGCCAGTGGCGAGAGGCTTCGCGACCAGCGAATCGCGATCCTCGGGGCGGGATCGGCCGGTTGCGGCGTCGCCGAGCAACTGGTCGCGGCCATGGTCGACGAGGGCCTGGAACTCCACGAAGCCCGGGCGCGGCTCTTCCTGGTCGATCGCCAGGGGCTCTTGCACGATCGGCTCACCGGCCTCAAGCCCTTTCAAGAGCACTTCCGCCAGCCGGGCGAGCGGGTCGCCGGTTGGGACCTGGACTCCGACGGCGCGATCGGTTTGCACGAGGTCGTCCGGCAGGCGCGCCCGACCATCTTGATCGGCGTTTCGGGCCAGCCGGGGATGTTCACCGAACCGATCGTCCGGACCATGGCCGAGCAGACGGCCCGGCCGATCATCTTTCCCCTGTCAAATCCGACTTCACGGGCCGAGGCGATACCGGCCAAGCTCATCGAATGGACCGAGGGCCGGGCGCTGGTCGCGACCGGGAGCCCATTCGACGACGTCGAGTACGCCGGCCGCCGGTTCCCGATCGCCCAGTGCAATAATAGCTATGTGTTTCCGGGTCTTGGGCTGGGGGTGGTCGCGGTGGGGGCTTCCCGCGTGAGCGAGGCCATGTTCATGGCGGCCGCGCGGGCGCTCGCGGCGTGCTCGCCGGCCGCGACCGATCCCAACGGTCCGCTCTTGCCAGCGCTTTCGGAATCGCGCTTGGTCGCCCGCGCGATCGCGCTCGCGGTTGCTGGCCGCGCCCAGCTCGACGGTCTCGCGCCCCCCTGCCCGCCCGAGAGGCTGGAGAGTCTCGTCGACCGCGCGATGTGGTGGCCTCGCTATCCCAAGGTCCGGTTCAAACGGGGTTGACCGCTCGCTCAATCAACCCGGACGCGCCAGGGACCACGGGCGATTAGTCGGGTCAAGAGCGCCGAAAACCCTGGGATCTTGAAAACCAAGGGAAGGCGAAACGGTCGACTTCCCCTGGGACCCTCGGCAAGGATCCGCCGTTGAATCCTAGCCATGACAGCCTGAATGATCCGGGTCGCGAGTTCGCGTCTTCGTTGGATCTCAATGAGATGGGCCGTGGCGACCGCCCCCGTGCGTAGAGGGTCGGCCAGGACGTTGGCCGCCTCGACGGCGTCCTGGATCGCGTAACCGAGGCCGACGGATGCCATCGGCATCATCGGATGAGCCGCTTCTCCAAGAAACAAGAGCCCCGGCCGATGCCAATTCC
>JAKBAP010000088.1 GCA_021808995.1 Planctomycetota bacterium
GAGCTTGAGGACAAGATGGTCCACACGCCCTATCTCCTCGATCCCTCGAACCAACGCCAGAGCGCCGAGGCAAGGATTCAGATCAACCAGATCCGGACGACGACCCGGCTCTTTCAGACGCACAAGATCCAGATGGTCCTTGCCGAGATCACGGACTATTTCGGTACGCGCGTTGGGGAGTTGGCGGCCCTCATGCGAAAGCACTCACTGGGATTCGCTCCGGCGGAAAATCCAGACGAAAGGGACCTCTATCCCCGGCTCTACACGGCGCTGGATCTGCAACGTTCCAAGGCCGGGCTCGCCGACGATCCGCCGGCGGGGCGGCCGATCAAGGTGGACTGAACCATGGCTCGATACGCGGCGGTCGCTTTCCTGGGATGTCTCTACCTGGCCGGCTCGATCTGGCTCGTTCAGCGCGAGGGCCGGGCCTATCGCCAATCGATTCATCGCGCGGATACCAGCCGGGGCGTGTCGGGGTCCACTCCGAGCGTCACGGGGGGGCCGACCACCCCGGCGACTGGTCCACTCACTGAATCGCCAGCCCCGTGGGAGCTGATCAAGCCGGGCCAACCCCTCGCCCTGAACCGGTCCGAGGATGAAATCGATCCGACGTCACCCGATCCCGAACCCTCCGCGCCCCAGGATTCCGAGCCCCCAAGACCCGGGAGCCTCGTCGCGAATGGCGAGAGTCATCGGGTGCCCGACCCCTACTGGAGCCAGCCGTTCCTCAACAAAGTCTGGGACCTGGATACGCTCACCGCCCAGGACGAGGCGGCGATCGGGGGCGAACTCAACCGGGTGATCCTGGAGTTCAACCCCCGCGACGATCGTACCTCAACGCGTGGCCTGCTCGAGGTCGTCACGGCATACACCGAATCGCGGCCGAGAATGGAGCTGAATTACTCGGTGACCATCCTCGATTCCGATGTCCCCAACGCCTTTTCCCATCCCGGTGGTTATCTCTACGTGAGCCGGGGGCTCCTCGATATGGTCGCGGACGCCGAGGACCATGTGCTCGAGTTCGTGATCGGGCACGAGCTGGCCCATCTTGAGCTCGGGCATGCGATGGGCTGCCTGAGGAGCCCGGTCGTACGCGAGCTCAAGGATGGCACCTTGCGAAAGCTCTATTTCCTGATTCTTCCCCATGCCTACCCGGACGAGCTTGAATTCGCGGCCGATGAATGGGTCTACTCTCGCATGCGGCGGCGGGGCCGTAGTAACTTCGAGATCCTGGCCTGTCTCAGGAAAGTCGCCGCCTACGCCAAGGCCAATGGTTTCGAGAATGGGCGAGCCAAGCCCGAGGACACCCTGACCGATCCTGTCGGCGACGAGAAAGGGATCGCGCTTGCCTCGCCGATCGAAAACCATCTCCGAGCCCACACGGCCGCTTGGAAACGGCTGGATCACTTGAAACGACTGCGAGATCAAGCGGCGAAACCCTCGGATCCGCGTTAAGGCACGGCGACCTTGGCGATTGCCAGGCCCGGGGGAATGTCGAGGCTCGTGATTGGAGACTGCCCTTGCCAAGGGGAGGGTCTTCGGCTAGGTTCCGCCCGTCAAACATTCCGCCCAGCGCGGCCAGCGTGGCCGCGCCTGTTGGTGGGGTCGGGCTGGATCGCCCGAGACGCGAGGGAAGGATTCCCATGAGGCTCGATTGGATCCGCCGGCGCTCGAGGACCTTGGCTTGCCTTTTCCTGGTTCCGCCGGTCTGTTGGCTAGGGTTCGTGTTCCTGGTGCCCACCGGCTGGGTGGCCCATTGCCTGAGCCGCCACATGGAAACCGCCAGCGGGCGCTCGGTCCGCCTGGGAGGCGCATCGGGCTGCGTGCTGGGAGGCATCGAGCTCACTCGCCTCGAAATAGGGGCTCCAGGCAAGGTCGACGATCCCTGGCTCTCGGTCGGCTCGGTTCGGGTTGATGTCGGCCTTTGGCAGGTGCTCAGAGGATCGCTCGAGCCGACCCGCGTCCAGGTCGAGAAGGGCCACATGCGCCTGCTTCGCAGGCACGACGGCACGCTCGAGCTCGCGGACATGCTCCCAAGGTCCCACGCGGAGCCCAATGACGACTCCCATCGTGATGGCCCCCCCCTCGTGGTGGAATTTCACGACTGCGACCTCACCGTGATTGATGAGGTGACCAAGACCCGGCTCGAGATCAAGGGTCTGGCCGGCGAGGCCGTCCGCGAGGGCCGACGGTTCGTCATTGATCAGATGAGCGGCACCGTGAACGGCGGCCCCATTCGACTGGCGGCCCAGCTCGATCGGTCGGGTCCCACGCCCCGCGCTGAGGTGCGGCTGAGAGCCGATGAGGTCGGTGTCGACGATGGACTCTCGTTCTTGCGATACGTCGTCCCGGTCCTGTCGGGATCGACCATGCATCTCAAGGGTCGGTTGCAAGCCGATCTCTATCTCTCCTCACGCGGCGATGATCGCGAGACGTTCCTGAAATCGCTCGAGGGGCACGGGAGCCTGGCGCTTTCCCCGATTGATCTCGACGGAGCGGACCTGCTGGCGGAGCTCGCCCGGATTGGCGAGCTGCCGGGCCAGGGCCGGCTCGGCTCGATCCGATCCGAGTTCATCGTCAAGGACCAGCGGATCACCACCGAAAAGGCCACGATCACCGTCGGTCGCATCCCGCTGATCCTCACCGGATCGACCGACTTGGGCGGCTCGATCGATTACCATGTCCGACTCAACGGGCTCGACAACCGGCTCTCCGGACGCGCCCGGCGATTTCTCGACGATCTCAATGTCGACCTGGGCGATGTCGTGACCCTGAACCTCAAGGGAACCGTCGATAACATGGTCGTCGAGGCCGGCGGCGTCGCCGTCCGCGCGACCAAGGGAAAGGCCATCCTCGCCCCCGAGGACGAGGACAAGCTCAAACGCATTGGACGCCAGCTCCGCGATCGCCTGGTCCGGTAGGCTTTGATCGCTCGCTCGATCGCCGGACCACGATGACGTGGGAAAGGCCAGCGCGGACCGAGAGGGGTGGTTTTGAACCCCCTATGTGAATGTGCGTTCAGAATGGAACTTGATTCAGAGAGTCGGTTGATCTAGAATCACCCGTCGGTCGAGCAAGGGCGAGACGGAGACCGGGGCCCCGAGACGAAGGACGACCATGCCGGGACGGTTGGCGATGTTGGCTCTTGGGCTTTGGCCTGGGCTGGCTCAAATATGGCTTGGTCAAGAGGTTCTGGGGATTATCCTGGCCTTGGTTTTCGCGATTTCGCTGGATT
Source organism: Planctomycetota bacterium (assembly GCA_021808995.1). Taxonomy (GTDB): domain Bacteria; phylum Planctomycetota; class Planctomycetia; order Isosphaerales; family Isosphaeraceae; genus JAKBAP01. The sequence goes on from JAKBAP010000088.1 coordinate 3,236, forward strand.
CGGTCCTGGCCGCGCGGTTCATCTGGACTGAATCGCTTTCCATGACGTGGGTTCAACTGTTAAGCTCAATCGCCGTCTTGAACTGGCTCTCGAGTTTCGCGTATACGGTCTGGTGCGTGGTCTTACGCCATCCGGAACGGCATCGCTCCGAGATCGATCGTTGGTTTCGCGAGGCTCGGGACGCGTACCTTGAGGGGCGATGGGCCGATTCGCGGATGGGGATCGAACGAATCTTGATTCGGGACGAGGGGGACGCCGACGCGTTATACTTGCTGGGTCGAATCCACCATCGTACTCGCCAGGCGAACCTGGCCCGTCGCGCTTTTCAGCAGTGTCTTGAGACCGGGCGAGGTGAAAAATGGCGGTGGGAGATCGAGCGAGCGCTCGCCCGTGAGAGCGAGTGGGCGAGGTCGACTCAGGCGGCATGAGGAGATTTGGAATCAATCGCGGCCGGGCTCGTCGCGCCTGGAAAAAAACGGCGTTGAACTTTGAGCTGAGTGCCTACAATAAGATAGATCGAGCCGGAGAGCCCACGGGATCGGCCGGTCAGGATCGGAGTGGATCGCATGTTTGAACGCTTCACCGAACGTGCTCGCAAGGTGATGTCGCTCGCCAATCAAGAGGCGCAGCGATTCAATCACGAGTACGTCGGCACCGAACACGTCTTGCTGGGCCTGATCAAGGAAGGGAGCGGGGTCGCGGCCAACGTGCTGCGGAATCTCGACGTGGACCTGAGGAAGATTCGCAACGAGGTTGAGAAGATCGTCCAGACCGGGCCCGAGATGGTCACGATGGGAAAGCTTCCCCAGACCCCTCGGGCCAAGAAAGTCATCGAATACGCCATTGAGGAAGCGCGCAATCTCAATCACAATTACGTGGGTACCGAACACCTGCTTCTCGGTCTACTCCGGGAGCAGGAGGGCGTGGCCGCTCAGGTCCTGATGAACCTCAATCTCAAGCTTGAAGAAGTGCGCGAGGAGGTGCTGAACTTGCTCGGTCATGGGATGGACGCTGGCGGCGAGAGCGAACGTGGCGCCACGTCAAAAAACAAATCCAAGACTCCGGCCTTGGATTCCTTCGGACGCGACCTGACCGATCTGGCTCGGCAATCCAAGCTCGATCCGGTTATTGGCCGCCAAAATGAAATCGAGCGCGTGATCCAGGTGCTGTCGCGGCGCACCAAGAACAACCCGGTCTTGCTGGGCGAGGCGGGGGTGGGCAAGACGGCGATCGTCGAGGGCCTGGCCCAGATGATCGTCGACGCCAACGTCCCCGAGCTCCTCCGCGACCGCCGCATCGTCGTCCTTGACCTGGCGATGATGGTGGCCGGCACCAAGTACCGCGGCCAGTTCGAGGAACGGATCAAGGCGGTCATGAACGAGGTCCGCCGCGCCAAGAACACGATCCTCTTTATTGATGAGCTCCACACCTTGGTCGGGGCCGGCGGCGCGGAGGGGGCCATCGACGCCTCCAACGTGCTCAAGCCCGCGCTGTCGCGAGGCGAGATCCAGTGCATCGGCGCGACCACCCTCGATGAGTACCGCAAATACATCGAGAAGGACAAGGCTCTCGAGCGCAGGTTCCAGACCATCCTGGTCGAGCCTCCGTCCAAGAGCGAGGCGCTCGAGATCCTGCGGGGCCTGCGCGATCGTTACGAGGCGCATCACAGGGTGCAAATCTCGGACGAGGCGCTCGAGGCCTCGGTCGAGCTCTCGGATCGCTATATCACGGGCCGTTGCCTTCCCGACAAGGCCATCGACATCGTCGACGAGGCCGGTGCCCGGGTGCGGCTCAAGGCCATGACCCGGCCCCCGGACCTCAAGGAGCTCGACGAGCAGATCGAGCGGCTCAATCAAGACAAGGAAGAAGCCGTCGCCAACCAGGATTTCGAGCGCGCGGCCTCGCTTCGCGATTCGGCTGACAAGCTCAAGAAAAAGAAGGAATCGATCACCCGCGAATGGCGGGAGCGATCGAAGGAGGTCGACGGCACGGTCGACGAGGAGGTGATCGCGGAGGTCGTCAGCAAGATGACCGGCATCCCGATCACAAGGCTCGAGACCGAGGAGAGCGCACGGCTCCTCCGCATGGAAGACGAGATCCAGAAAAAGGTCGTCTCACAGAGCGAGGCCATCAAGCGAATCAGCGAGGCGGTCCGCCGCAGCCGCGCCGGGCTCAAGGACCCCAAGCGCCCGATCGGATGCTTTGTCTTCGCCGGGCCCACCGGCGTCGGCAAGACGTTACTGGCCAAGGCCCTCGCCGAATTCATGTTTGGCAACGCCGACGCGCTGATCCAGATCGATATGTCCGAATACATGGAAAAGCACAACGTCTCTCGCCTGATCGGCGCGCCCCCGGGCTACGTCGGCTATGAAGAGGGGGGGCAGCTCACCGAGAAGATCCGTCGCCGCCCCTACGCCGTCGTCCTGTTGGACGAAATCGAGAAGGCGCATCCCGACGTCTACAACACGCTCCTCCAGATCATGGAGGAAGGTCGGCTCACCGATAGCTTTGGTCGCAACGTCGATTTCAAGAACACGATCATCATCATGACCAGCAACGCTGGGGCCGAGGTGACCTCGAGCTCGAATATCTTTGGCTTCGATCGTGGACGCGACGATGCCTCCAGCTACGAACAGATGAAGGAACGTCTCAAGATCGCCATCGAGAAGTACTTCCGGCCTGAATTCTTGAACCGGCTCGACGACGTGATCGTGTTTCACTCGCTGGGCAAGGACGACCTCAAGACCATCGTCGACATCGAGCTCGCGAAGATCCGCGGGCGGATGGCCGATCGCGGCCTCGAGCTCGTTCTCACCGACGAGGCCAAGGACTTCCTGATCGCCAAGGGCTATAACCCCGACTACGGTGCCCGCCCGCTCCGCAGGGCCATCGAAAACTTCATCGAAAACCCGCTCTCCGAGGAAATCCTCCGAAGCGCGTTCCAGGGCAAGGACCGGGTCAACGTCGTCGTCATCGGCGATACCGAGACGACCCGGCGGCTCAAGTTCGACGCCATCTCCAAAAAGGAAATCGAGGCCCAGGCCATGGTCGCCGCGGGTTCGGGCGACCCCGCCTGATCGGTTCCCCGATCCGGACCCGACCGGGCTCGCCCGGCCTAGACTTCTCGTGAAACCCGCGCGGTGGCCAATTCGGCCTCGGGCGGGTTTTGCGTTTCCCGGTGTCTCCAGCGGTCGAGCAAGACCACGAACGCCGGCACCAGGATCGGCCGAACCAGGAACGTGTCGAGAAGCACCCCCAGCCCGAGCGCGAAGCCGAGCTCACGCAGCGAGGTCAGGCTCCCGGTGAGCATCGATCCGAATGTCCCGGCCATGATGATCCCGCACGAGCTCACCACCCCACCGGTGCGGGCGACGGCTCTGCGGGTTCCTTCCTTGAGTCCGTGCCCGCGCTCTTCCTCGATCACTCGCGACATCAGGAAGATGTTGTAATCCTCGCCCACCGCGACCAGGATCACGAACAGGAAGAACCCCACGGTCCAGTCGAGCCCTCCCCACGGTGTGGGTCCACGATGCAGGGCATGAAAGAGCATATCGGTGATCCCCAGCGACGCCAGATAGCCGAGGACGACCGTGGCGATCAGATAGAGGCAGATCCCTGGCCTGCGTAACAGGATCACCAGGACCACGTAGACGCCCAGGGTGACCAGGACGTACATCCTGCGTTCGTCGCTCGAGGTCACCCTGCGCAGGTCGCTGACGGCCATGGTCGAGCCCGCCACGCCGATGGCGCGGGTTCCGGCGAGGGGAAGGCCCGGGGCCGTCGCCTGGTCGAGGGTCCGCCTGACCTGCTCCAGGGCGAGCCGGCTCGCGGCCGAGAACGGGTCGGGCTTGAACACGACGTCGAGCCTGGTGATATGGTTGCGATCCGCGGGATCGATCGGACTGACGCTGACATAGCGCGAGAGAGCCGCCGTCGCGATCGCCTGATCACGGGTCCGCTCCAGGAATGATCCCGATCCCTTTCCCCCTCCGACGCCCCCCAGTGGGGCGGCCGCCGAGCGGACGTCAGCCACGTCGTCGAGGGCGCGGAGCTCGTGCCCGATCCGCTCCAGGACCGCCCGGCCAGCCACCGTGCCAAAATCGATCGTGGGATTGTCAATCAGCACAATCGCCGGGCTCAGCTCGCCGACCGGGAAATAACGTTCGACGACCCGAGCCCCCAGTACGCCAGGCCGGTCGGGTGGGAGGTCGGCGAGTTGATTATGGTTGGACCGCGCCAGCGCGCCCACGATGGCCAGGGGAAGGAGCACGCTCAGGCAGACGACCAGAATCAACCCCGGGCTGGCGACGACGAAGTCGGCGGTTCTCCCCCAGAATCCTTGGTCGGCGGCGGTGTCGTCGTCACGATCGGGCAGGCCCGGATGCGCAGGCGGGGTTCGCCAGGGCCAGAACAGAAGCCCACCCAGAGTGGCCATGAGCGCGGGCGCGAGCGTGAGCGAGGCCAGCAGCGCGATCGAGAGCGCCAGCGCGATCGTCGGGCCGGTCGAGCGGACCTTGGCGAAGCTGGAAAAATAGAGCATTCCCAGCCCCACGATCACGGTACCCGCGCTGGCCACGAGCGCGCCTCCGACATGCCGGATGGCATTGCGAAGGGCGTGAGCAATGTCGGCCTCGTGCTCGAGCTCTTCCCGATAGCGGGCGACCAGGAACAGGCAATAATCGGTGCCGGCGCCAAAGAGAACCACGATCACGAAGACCCTTGTCATCCCGATGACCTGAATCTGGAGCACCGGCAACAAGGTGAGGAGCGCGATCAACCGGAGCGAGGCAAAGACCGCGACGGCGATCGCGACCAGCGGGACCATGGCCAGGAGCGGAGATCGATAGACGAGGAGCAGGATCAAGATCACCAGGGCGACGGTGGTGTCGGTGGTGTTCTTGATGCTTTCGCTAGCGGCCGCGTTGGTATCGTGGCCGATGATCGCCGAGCCCGTCATCCAGCGGGTCAGCCCCGGTGGAGCGGCCGGCGCCTCGGTTTCGAGCCAGGAAAGGATCTTGTCGACGGCGAGCCGGGTCTTGCGCGAGAGATATGTCCCCTTGAGCGAAACAATGCCGAGGACCGCCTCGTCCCGCCCGTCCTGGCTCCGGCCCCGGAGCCTCGGGCCAATGACGGGCGAGCGATGGGTATCGATCTTCTTGAACCCGAGCGAATCGTGCTTGGCCGCGAAATCGCGGAGTGCGGCCGCCATCGCCTCGATGTAAGCCAGGTCGTCGGGAGTCACGCGGGACCCCTTACGCTCGTAAATCATCACGAGCGAGGAGCTCGAGGAATCCCGAGGAAAACCGCGATCGAGCAGATCCTGCCCGATCACACTCGGATAATCGGGGGGGAAAAACCGGACGTCGTCGTCCTTGGAGGCGTTCTCCCAGGTCGGGGCGGCCAGGTGGATCGCCGCGGCGGCGAGAACCCACGCCGCGATCACCAGACGCGGATGGCGGACGACGAAGCTCGACAGCGAGGACAGCATGAATCGATCGACTCGACGGGTTCCTCGATCAAACTTCGCATGACCTGGCGGACACCTCACGGTCCCGCGCAAGCCAGGAGCGAGAGAGCGGCCGCTGATACTGAACTTAGTCGAACCACCACTCGCAAGTCAAAGACATTGTCGAGGACCAACACCCTGGATCGTTCGCGAACCGCTTTTATCCCCTGGCCAATTCACGCCTGGCGACTTGTCGTCGCGAGCCCAGTGACCTACGAATTAAGAGAAGGCCCTGTGCGGCTTTACCCCTTTCCGAACGCCCGTGAGGCTTTGACTGACGTGTTCGACCCTTTCATGAAAAAAACGTCCACGGGATGGATCGGCCGGCTCTCTCATTACGCCTCGCACCAAAACGACGAGCATTGCCAGGCCCTGATCGAGGAGGCGATCCGCTATACGGGTCTGCACCTCGAAAACGACCTGTCGGGCTCGGACTTCTGGGGCGAGCGGACGCTCCTGGCCAGGGCCGGGCTGCTGCTCTTCCTGGTGGATCGCGGCGTGGTCGAGCGATCGATTCGTCGCGGCCGGCGGGTCTACGAGCCCCTGCCACACGCGGAATCGTGGGTGGCCAGCCAGCCAGCGTTCAAGACCAGGCTCCGGCCGGTCCTCGAGTTCGTCTCCGCCCTCCGCCACGAGCTCCAGCGCCGCGCTCACACGCCCCATCTCTGAGCCAGCTCCGTCGGCCCGGGCCAGGACCACGGGCTTCCCGCACAAGCCCGCTTGCCCTTCACGCTTCCGCGAATCTCGCCTTCCCAGGGCGAAAACTCCTGACACCTCCGGCCCCGTGACCGGCCACGAAGCCCCGCGCGAGCGGAGACGAAACGCGAACGCTGAAACCTTGACATCGGTTCCACCATTGTGGATAGTAATTCCACTATGGTGGATAAGGTTGCCGATCTGAATCAGCGAATCGCCGAGCGTGTGCGCGACCTGCGCTCGGCGCGGGGGTTATCGCTTGAGGAGTTGGCTGGCAGGAGTGGCGTGAGCCGTTCGATGATCTCGCTCATCGAGCGTGCCGAGAGCAGTCCGACGGCGGTGGTCTTGGAGAAGCTCGCGGGGGGGTTGGGGGTGACCTTGTCGTCGCTCTTTGATCGGCCGGCCGCGGTCCAGGCCGGGGATGGGCCGATCGCGCGGCGGGATGACCAACCGCTCTGGCGAGACCCGGCGTCGGGCTATCTCAGGCGAAACGTCTCGCCACCGGGCGTTCCGCAGCCGATGCAAATCGTCGAGGTCCAGTTTCCGGCCGGCGGCCGGGTGGCCTTTGATGCCAGCGTGCGCGAAACGCGGGTGTTTCAGCAGGTCTGGGTACTGGAGGGGACGATCGAGATTACCCAGGACGTCGATCGGCATCGGCTGGGCGAGGGGGATTGCCTGGCCATGCGGCTCGACCGGCCGACGATGTTTCACAATCCCTCGCGAACGACTACGCGGTACGTCGTGGTGATCGCGTGCGAACCATTCGCGAGGCAACCATGAGCGCGATCTCCTGGTCGATCCGCCGCCTGAGCTCGCTCGACGAGGGGCGCATCGAGGAGCTGGCCGACGTCTTGATCGACTGCGTGGAAGGGGGGGCGTCGGTGAGCTTCATGCTCCCGTTTCCCCGCGAGCGAGCCCTCGCGTTCTGGCGAATGGTGGCCGAGGGGGTCGCGGCGGGCGCGCGCGTGCTCTTGGTCGCGGAGGACGGTCAGGGGATCTGTGGCACTGTCCAGCTTGTGCTCGACCTGCCTGAAAACCAGCCGCACCGCGCGGATCTGGTCAAGATGCTGGTCCATCGCCGCGCTCGCAAGCGGGGGTTGGGGGGCGAGCTTGTCCGCGCGGCCGAGGCGATGGCGCTCGAATACGGTAGAACCCTCCTGGTCCTCGACGCCGTTACTAGCGGCGATGGTGCCCGGCTCTACGAACGCATGGGTTGGGTCCGCGTGGGCGAGATCCCACGATATGCCCTGATGCCGTGGGGAGACCCCTGCTCGACGACGGTCTATTACCGAGACCTGGGCGGTTCACCCGCTACGTAGCGAGGACGCGCCGGCGATTTTTCAGAGTTTAGATGGGTTGACGGGTGTTCTCGGTACGGTCGGCCCGCGAAGCGATTTGGAGTCGTCGCCTTTGAGCCCGCAGCGCATGGCCCAGTCGTCCCAGGCGAGGGCCATGGCCTGGACGCGTCCAGGTTGCTCGCGGGCGAGGTCGTGCGTTTCGGTGGGGTCGAGCGCCAGGTTATAGAGTTCCCAGGGGTGTCCGCCCCGCTCCTGAACGAGCTTCCAGCCGCCGTCGAGGATGGCCTTGCTCCCTTCGTGTTCGATAAAGATCGGTCGCGCGGGGGGGACGCCCCCCTTGACCAACGGGAGCAGGCTCGCGCCTTCCGCCGGCAGGATCTTCTGGCCCAGGCGTTCCGTGGGATACGACGCGCCCGCGGCGTCAGCGCAGGTCGGGAGCAGGTCGGTGATGTAGCCCGTTTGCCGGAGCATGGTCCCTGGCTTGAGCGTCGTGCCGGCGGGGTAATGCACGATCAGCGGCGTGCGAATGCCTCCCTCATGGGTATATTGCTTATAGTACCGATAAGGTGTCGAGCAGGCGTTCGCCCATCCACTGCCATAGCTGGAATAACTCGCCGGGCCGCCGATCGTCTTCAAATCCAGGCCGGCGTGAAGCACGTTTTTCGGGCCCGACTCGCCGTCAAAGCCGAACGGATCCCATTCCCCGCAGGCACCATTGTCCGAGAGATAAAGGATGAGCGTCTTATCGATCTGCCCGGTCCGCGTCAGGTAATCGACGACACGACCGATGTTCTGGTCCATTCTGTCGATCATCGCGGCAAAGGTCGCCATTCGCCTGGCCAGGTCGTTTCGTCGGTCCAAGGGGAGTGTCTCCCACGCGGGGATCTGTTGGTCGGCGGATTCCTTTCGCGCGTTCGCCCAGTTTTTCGGGACGACCGTCCGCGGAGTGAGCTCGAGATCCCGTGGCACTAGCCCGAGCGCTTTCATGCGGGCGAGTCGGCGCTCGCGGATCGTGTCCCAGCCGTCCGCGTAGAGGGGCTGGTAGCGTTCGATGTCGGCCTTGGGCGCGTGCAGAGGGAAGTGGGCCGCGTTGAAGGCCAGATAGAGAAACCAGGGCTTACCGGCCTTTCGACCCTGTTCGAGGAAATCCAGCGCGTAGTCGCCGAAGGCGTCGGTGGAATAGAACGCGCCTGGGGGGTACGGTCGCTTTTCCCGTCCTCGCGGCCATCGCGTCTGGAAGGGATCCTCACGCCAGCAACTGTTAAACCCGCCCAGCATCCCGTAGAACTCATCGAATCCGCGATCGGTCGGCTTGGTCGCCTCGCTGAGGTGCCATTTGCCGACCATGAAGGTGCTGTATCCGGCCGTCTTGAGGACCTCGGGGATGGTCACCACCCGATTCGGCAGCCGACCCACCATGTCTGGGAAACCGGCCTGCGCGGGATGGAGGCCTGTCATCAGCGAGGCCCGCGTCGGGCAGCACCGAGCCGAGTTGTAGAAGTTCGTGAATCGAACGCCACCCGCGGCCAGTGAGTCAAGGTTCGGCGTGCGGATTTCCCCACCCTGGCAGCCAATGTCGCTATAGCCTACGTCGTCCGCCAGGATGATGAGGATGTTCGGCTGGTCCCGCGATGGGCCCCGAGCGCTCGCCGCCGGACCGATGATTACCCACCAAAGCCCCGCGATGACGAGTATGCGACTCATCTTCTCGATCCTCCACGATCGGCCCGGCGACCGCCTCTCGATCCATCGCCTATCTTCATTAGCCTACCTGGCGCGGCCATCACCCGCCACGGGCGCTCCGCGATTCAGCGCGACCGAACCCACGACCGAGCCTCCGACCGCCAAGGGCTGGAAGGCGCGCCAGGGCGGATATCAACTGATTGGTCGCCGACTCTCCAGGGCGTGTACGACAAGGTGGCACTGGATGTGTTCCAGGACGGTGTGAGTCCCAGGGGGGCGTGAGCGGCGAAGTGTTCTCATCCCTGGATGCGCCCGCGGGCCTCTTACGCATCGCGGTCGCCAACGCGCGGCCGGGGCGTTACCTGGCGAATTGTAGGCGGACAGCCTCGCGGCGGAGCTGGGCGTCGAGTCGGTCGAGGTCTCCGAGCCGAGCCTGGGCGTCCTGGATTCGGTGCGTGTCGTCCGTTCGCCCCGAGATGGCCTCGAGATACTCACGAAGCCGAACCACCGTCTCCGGTGTGGACATCAGATAATAGATGAGCAGCCAGCTCTGTGCGTATCCCAACAGGACCCGATCGAGAGTCGAGGCGAAAACCCGCCTGTCGTCCTTGAGCAAGGTTTTCAAGCTGATCCAATCGATCCTTCGGCGCACGTGCGCGAGGTCGTCGAGCCGCATGGAATTGAGCTTTCCGGGCTGTTCGCGGCCGTGGAGACGGTGTTCCTCGGCATAGGTCGCCAGGCCCTCGACGATCGATCGCGGAGCATCGCCGTCTCTCTTGAGCAAGCCATAATTGTAGCAGAGCAGGTGGGTGGCCTCATGGGCGAGGGTCGAGATATTCGCGTACGCGGCGGGGCGTGAGCCACGCGGAGCGTTGCGGAAATCGAAAAGGACCAGCCAGTTCTCGGTTCGCTTGTACAAACCGGAGACGACCGAGGGGAGGTTGGGGGCGAACTGGCGAAACGGCCGCTCATCCTGAAAAATGACGAGGGTCAGCCGGCGCGGAGGAGCGGCGACCTTGAAACCCTTTTCTCGATAGTGGTCGAGAAAGTCACTCGCGAGCGCCTCGCAATCGGCCAGGGTCAGCTTGAGAAACGCCAGCGAGGCATCGCCGATCGCCTGGAATCGCTCGGTTCGCCATTCGACCAACGGCCGAGTCGTCGCCCGATCGGCGTGTTCTCGAGCTTGCTCGAACTCGAGTTTCTCCTCGTCCTGGGGCGAGAGATTCTGGGCGGACTCACCAGCGGGCGCGGGCGGAGCTTGCTCGTCGGCCTTCGAATTCGAGGCCGGGGGATCGTCCCCGATCCCCTGGCCGACCCGCGGCATGGCGGCACCGCACACGAACGCGGCCGCGCTTTTCGCCCAGGTTCGGCGATCCAGACTCCACCCGGGCTGGCGAGATCGATCGTCGTCGAGCATGTAGACAACCCTCCCTCGCGACGATCCGTTGGGCGAATGGAAACCCCCCACGACCCACGGACAGGCCGCGAGTACGTCTCGTACTTTGTATCATCCATTATTGACGAATCGGCCGAACAATCCATTCATTGTGCGAAAAAAACGTCGCTCCGGCGTGTCAGGGCTTGGAAGCCTTCACGATCGCCATGACCGTCTCGACATCCGCGGCGATCTGACCGAGCAGGGCTTGGAGGTCCGGGAATTTCCGTGTGGGTCGAATTTGGTCGAGAAAGTCGAGCTCAACCGTTTGGCCGACGAGATCGCCATGGAAGCCGATCAGATGGGCCTCGAGCTTTCGGGCGGATTCGCCGAAGGTGGGGTTGGGTCCAAGGTTACAGGCGGCGGGCCAGGGTTTCGGCTCGCCCTTGATGAACGCGAGAGCGGCGTAGACGCCATCGCCAGGGGCGAGGACGTCGATCCGATCGAGATTGGCGGTGGGAAAGCCTAGCCCAGCGCCACGGCCGGCACCACGAACGACGACGCCACGGAGTCGATGCGCGCGACCGAGCAAGGTCGCGGCTTCTCGGACGCGGCCGGCCTGGATCGAGGCACGAATTCGCGACGACGAGACGAGCTCGTCACCCACGTGAATGGCGTCGACGGTCTCGAAGTCCATCCCGACCTCGGCGCACCATGTTCGCAGGCTGGCGACGTCTCCTTGGCGGTCGTGGCCGAAGGCGAAATTGGGGCCTTCGACCAGGCCCCGCGCGCTCAGGAGCTGGCGGACGATCGCGGTGAAAAACTCGCGAGCCGACATGGAGAGCAGCCACGGGCCGGTCTTGAAGACCCCGACTTCGGTCGCGCCCGCTTCCTTGAGCAGGCTCGCTTCGCGCTCGGGCCAGACCAGGGGCGTAGGTGCTTGATCGGGACGGAGCAGCATCGCGGGGTGGGGGTGAAACGTCAGGGCCAGGGCGGGCGCTCCGGCCTGGTCGGCCAGCGCGCGAAGCCGTCCTAGTATGCGCTGA
>JAKBAP010000547.1 GCA_021808995.1 Planctomycetota bacterium
GCAGGACGACGCGGAGGGAGTGATTGGATCGATTGTGGATCGTCAGGGTGATGCGGCCGTCGCCGATGCCCTCGGCCTTGGCGGTGACGAGCCGGTCGCGCATGGCGTCGAGCAGGCTCATTTCCGGAACGTCCTTGTCAGGCTTGGCTTGCGCCGCCTCGGTCTTTGCCGGGGTGGCTTTCTTGGATTTGCCGTCGTCCGCTTGGGCCACCGTGGCCGAGAGGAGCGAACCCATGCCCAAAACCGTCAGGAGTGGAATCAACCGACGCATTGGAAAGCACCTTTCTCCCGATCCGACTGATTGAGGTCGGAATGGAGGCATCCGAGACGCGGTTCTGGCGCGGTCGATGGCACCGATCGATTTCCGATCGATGGCCGCGAACCGCGTAAGGGAGAGACACGGCGTCTCGACGTCGCCGCCAATCGGGGGATAAACAGGTCCGTGGGAACGGGAGAGTCGTGGACAAGAGGAAGAGGCAGGCAGGAAGCGAGCATGTTCGCGCCCCACGGACGATCGCATGGATTCCGACGACTTCACCCAAACCGAGCTCGAGAGTCGGGGATCGAGACCACTGATGCCTCTCGCTGATCCCTGCTCTAATCAAGAGTGACGTACAAGGCCGATTGGCTATTCGGTCTTTTTAGGACTTCGATCTCGACGTGCCGGCCTGGGCCGGTACTCTCGTTCGATTCGTTTGCATCCACGAAATCGGGAGCTTTCCCTTGGCGAAGGCCGCGATTGGGAACTTGGGCCACGCGCTGACCGAGTCGCCTTGGTCGAGCCGGCGCGGCCTCCGAGCGAGGATTGTCATTCATTCTGTCCCATGATCGGCGGTATGAGGACGCTCACGGCGATGAGGCGGCGGGCGGTCGGGGTCGCGCTTGACGGACCCTATTGGCTCATGTAACCTGGGCTTTATAATAGACTTAGTGCGTCTCAAGTAGACCTCTGGCGGGAGTGGATTGGGCAATGGAGCTGCTAAGCGAAATCTGGGACAAGACGACCGACGCCCTGACGTCCTTTTCGGAAGGAGTGTCCGAGGGGCTGGTCCGGATGTTTGGCAGCTCAAACGAGCGCCGAATCCGCCAAATGCGCGCGCTCGTCGTCCAGATCAATGAACTGGAACCGGCGACCCGGGCGCTGTCGGACGACGATCTTCGGGGGCGTACCGAGCTGTTGCGCCGTCGCCGGGCCGCGGGTGAGACGCTGGACGAGCTCCTGCCGGAGGCGTTCGCCGCCGCCCGCGAGTCGGGTCGGCGATTTCTGAACATGCGTCACTTTGACGTTCAGCTCATGGGTGGGATCGTCCTCCACGGGGGCAATATCGCGGAGATGGTCACGGGCGAGGGGAAGACGCTTGTCGCCACGCTGGCCGCCTATCTGAACGCGCTTGAGGGCCGTGGCGTCCACGTGATCACCGTGAACGACTATCTCGCCCGCCGCGACGCCGAGTGGATGAGCCCCCTCTTTCGCGGGCTCGGGATGACGGTCGGCGCGATCCAGTCCGAGATGGATTCCCACGAGCGCCAGGTCGTCTATAACAACGACGTCACCTACGGCACCAATAACGAATTCGGCTTTGATTACCTGCGCGACAACATGAAGCCGACCCGCGATTTGCAATCGCAGCGGCCCCTGAATTACGCGATCATCGACGAGGTCGACAGCATCCTGATCGACGAGGCCCGGACCCCGCTCATCATCTCGGGACCCGCGTTCGACGACGTCTCCCGCTATGCCGAGGCCGACCGGATCGCCCGCCTGCTCAAGCGAGGGGCTCACTTCGAGGTCAAGGAAAAAGAGCGAACCTGCCACCTGACCGACGACGGCGTGCGCGAGGCCGAGCGAATCGCCGGCATCGAGAGCTTTTACACGCCTGGCAACATGGAGTGGCCCCACCTCATCGATAACTCGCTCAAGGCCCACCACCTTTACCGTCGCGATCGCGATTACGTCGTCCAGCCCGACGGCGAGGTCGTCATCGTCGACGAATTCACCGGCCGGCTCATGGTCGGCCGCCAATGGTCCGACGGCCTCCACCAGGCGGTCGAGGCCAAGGAACGGGTCAAGGTCAAGGAAGAAAACCAGACCCTGGCCACCATCACCCTGCAAAACTTTTTCAAGCTTTATAACAAGCTCTCGGGCATGACCGGAACCGCCATGACCGAGGCCACCGAATTTCACAAGGTCTACGATCTCGACGTCGTCGCGATCCCCACCAACCGCGCGCTTTCGCGAGTGAATTATCCCGACGTCATTTTCCGATATGATCACGAAAAAAATAAGGCACTTCTCGACGAGATCAAGGAAATTCACGAGAGCGGTCGGCCGATCCTGGTGGGGACCGTCTCGATCGAGAAATCGGAGGAGCTCGCGGAGCTGCTGGGTCGGTATGGGATTCCACACCAGGTCTTGAACGCCAAATATCACGAGCGAGAGGCCGAGATCGTGGCCCAGGCAGGTCGCAAGGGGGCGGTGACGATCGCCACCAACATGGCTGGGCGTGGGACCGACATCATCCTCGGGGGTAATCCCGAGTTCATGGCCTGGGCCGACCTCAAGCGCGAGACCGACGCCGACGGACGACTGCTGTACGAGACCCGGCTCGACGTCCCTCGCGAGGTCTGGGATCAGGCGGTCGCGCGTTACGAGCCCGAGATGAGGGCGGAAGGGCGCGAGGTGGCCGCGCTTGGGGGCCTGCACATCATCGGGACCGAACGTCACGAGAGCCGGCGGATCGACAACCAGCTCCGCGGTCGCTCCGGCCGGCAGGGAGACCCGGGCTCATCGCGGTTTTTCTTGTCGCTCGAGGACGACCTCATGCGCAAGTTCGCTGGCGAGTGGGTTTCGGCCGTGCTGACCCGGCTGGGGATGCAAGATGGCGAGGCGATCGAAAGCCGGATGGTCAGCCGCCGCATCGAGGGGGCTCAGAAAAAGGTCGAGGAACGGAACTTCGACATC
>JAKBAP010000089.1 GCA_021808995.1 Planctomycetota bacterium
GCGACCAGCCAAAGCGCGAGCGAAATGGCGAAGAGCGCTAGCCCGAGCTTGCTCAAGGTGGTTCGTGGCCCCTCGAGCGAAAGCGCGGCCCCCAGGACAAGCGAGGACCTGAACCCCGGCGATGGGGGCTCGAGCGGGCTCAAGCTCGCGGCCGAGGAAGAGGCGGACAGCCCACGCTCGACCACCCGCCAGGTCGCCCCGGCGTCGTCGACCACCGAAACCGGCCGGCTCCCCGCGGCTCGCGACTCGCTTCCCCGCCCCTCGAGCCGTGGCGATGGATCGGCCGAGCCGTCCATGCGAGCGCCTGTCTGGTCCAGGACCCACCAGCGAAGCGCTCCCTCGATGGTCTTGCGGCCAAACGACATCTGGCGTTCCTCCGGCTCCCACTCCACTCCGAGGGGGGTCACCTCGGCCGCCGCGACCATGGTGTTCAGGGCGGCCTCGAGCCGCTCGTCCACCTGCCGATGCAGATAGCGCCAGGCAAGCAAATACAGTCCGCAGGAAAACCCCGCCAGCACCGTGGCCAGGGTCGCGAGGAAAAACACGGTCACTCGGCTGGCCAGGCTCATGAACCCGCTCCCGGATCGCGCTCGCCAAACAGATAGCCCCGTCCGCGGAGAGTGTGAATGAGCCGCGGACCCTGGGACTCGAGCTTGCGCCTGAGCTCCATCACATGATATTCGAGGGTATTTGACAAGCCGTCGTATCGCTCATCCCAGACGTGTTCATAGATCCTAGTACGAGAAAGGACTTGCTCGGGATGGCGCAAGAAAAAGACCAGCAGCGATTGTTCCTTGGGTTTGAGTTCGAGTCGGCGTCCATTGCGGGTAGCGCGATGGGTGGCCATGTCGACCTCAACCCCCGCGTGGGCCAGCACGGTTGGCCGTGCCTTCCCCTGCCGCCTCGCGAGAGCCCGCACGCGGGCTAGGAGCTCGTCGTAATCGAAGGGTTTAGTGAGATAGTCGTCGGCCCCTTGGTCGAGTCCACGGACCTTGTCCGGGACGGCGTCGCGGGCGGTGAGGAAGAGCACGGGATCGTCCCGGCCCAGCCGCCGCAGCCGGGCCAGCAGGGTCAGCCCGTCGACCCCAGGTAGCCACCAGTCGAGCAAGATGACGTCCCAGTTGGACTGCTTCAGCATCCACCAGGCCGTCTCGCCGTCGGCGGCGAGCTCCACGGTGTAGCCCTCCTCACGGAGGCCGCGAACCACGAAATCCGAAATCTCCGCTTCATCCTCGATGACCAGGATTCGCACGCCCATGGATGCCTCGCTCCGGGATGCTCGCCACGGGCCGGCTCGGGGATCCCCCTTGCCTGGGCCGGCCCGCGATCGATGGGCGGCTCAGTCCTTGTCGGACTCAGCCATCACGAATTCGCCCGCGGCGGTCAGCTTGACTTCCATTCTCCTCGATTCATGGACGATCACAACCTCGAAGTAGTGTCCGTCTTCCTTTCCGTCGTCATATTCGAGGATCTCCTCGGCCTTCATCAATTTGGCCCCTGGGTGCCTGGCGAGGATCGCGCGTGTCACGCCCTTGGGCAGGTCGGAAACGGCGGTCTCGGTCTCGATTTCCTCGATATCGCCCCCAGCCTCGACTGCCAGATCGACCACCAGCCCGTGGGAAATCAGGGAAATCTCATAGGTTGTCTCGCCACCGTCGACCTCCTTGGCGGCTTCCTGGACCATGGCACCGGG
Source organism: Planctomycetota bacterium (assembly GCA_021808995.1). Lineage (GTDB taxonomy): Bacteria > Planctomycetota > Planctomycetia > Isosphaerales > Isosphaeraceae > JAKBAP01. The sequence continues at coordinate 1,694 of JAKBAP010000089.1, forward strand.
GAACTTCGCCATGGCGGCCTTCATGACCACCTCGGGTACATCCTTGATTTCAAGCTTGGTCTCGTCCGCTCGCCCAGTCGCCGCGAACCAGCACAGCCCAACGGCGAAAACCGTCAGGATCGGGTTGTCTCGCATCGTGTCCCCCCCGGCTGAATCCTTGAGTGCCCGGCACCGACCGCGCGGTCGCGGCCATCGACGCCCATGGTGGTACGATAGGAACTCGATGATCAGGGGACCGTGAGGGCCTGCTGAGTTTTTTCTTATTTATTCTTCAGTGTCGGCTCACGAGCACCTCCGTACGATTACGGAGTAGGGTACTCGAGAGTCCCCTGGATTCGCTCGTCATCTCGAGATCAAAAAGAAGGATGCAAGGCCATGTTTGGACGCTTGGATTGGGCGGGCGGGCTTTCGCGGTTCCTGAACCGGTGGATGCTCGTGCTTCTCGTGGCCAGTTACGGACTTGCGTCGATTTTGCCCGCGCCCGGGATCTGGATTAAGGACTCGAGAGTCCTGGATCACGCGGGCTCGTGGCTGGGTTTCCATCCAACCTTGCCCAAGCTCATGCTTTCGTTCCTGCTCTTGAACGCCGGGCTGCATGTTCGCATTCGCCGCGTCGTGGAGCTGGCGCGACGGCCCGGGACGATGATCGCCGGGCTCGCGGCCAATCTGGCGGTGCCGCTGGTATTTATCCTGGTTCTGTTGGCGACGGCCGGGCAGTGGCACAACCCGGAAGAGTTCTCGATGCTCTTGATCGGCCTGGCTCTCGTGGCCGCGATGCCGATCGCCGGCTCGTCGACGGGCTGGACGCGGGCGGCCGACGGCGATATGACGCTCAGCCTGGGGTTGGTCATGCTCTCGACGTTGCTCAGCCCGGTCGTGACGCCCTTGGTTCTGGCCGCCATCGGCACGATCGCGCCCGCCCATCATGGTGACGATCTGGTGCGGCTCGCGGAGCATGGGACGGGGCGGTTCTTGATGGCATGGGTGATGGTTCCCTCCGTGCTGGGCATGGTGATTCGCGTGCTGATGGGTGGCGTCAGGGTCGGCCGATGGGAGCGATTCCTGAAGCCCCTGGCGACCGTGACCCTGCTCGTGCTCTGTTACGCGAATTCGGCGGCCTGTTTGTCCGAGACGATTCGGTCCCCGGACTGGGATTTCCTGATGCTAGTCGTGGCCATCGTGACCGCGCTTTGCGTCGCGACATTTTCCGCGGGATATGGGCTGGGGCGGGTGCTTGGACTGGACCACGCGGGGCGATCGGCGATGATGTTTGGGCTGGGGATGAATAACAACGGCACCGGCCTCGTGCTGGCCGCCGCCACGCTCGGTGGTAAGCCGATGGTTTTGTTGCCGGTGATCGCCTACAACCTGGCCCAGCACCTGGTCGCCGGCTGCGCGAACGCCCTCCATCACGCCGATCCGGTTTCCTCGCCGGCGTCTCCTCACTGATTACCGAGGGCGCTTCCCCGAGATCAAGCTTGGCTCGATCTCGGGGAAGCGTGCCTGGATTCACGACGAGTCTTGAGAGAATCCCTTACTTGACCTTGTGGTGGTGGTGGGTCGGGGGCGTATGGTGGTGGTGGGTCGGGGGCGTATGGTGATGGTGGGTCGGAGGCGTATGGTGATGGCCCGTGGGCTTATGGTGATGCATGGCGCGGACTTCCTGATGTTGCACCATCGCCTGGACATGAGCGGCCATTCCGAATCCCGACAGGGCGATCCGACCCTCGAGCGATTCCAGTGACACGGCGAGACGGCGTCGTGAGCTTGACGAGCGCATGGCTTGGATTCCTGTGTTTGTGACCACGACTGAGGAGCACGCCGGGGTTGCCACGATGGGTCTGCCCGGCGAATGAGGTATAGCCTTAAGCGTTTCAACCGACCAAAAGCGCGCGCGGTCTGGTGAGTTTTTTTCGCGGGGGGCCGAATCCCGGTTGGCCTGGGCCCGAGATGGGTCGTCTCAGGGCGAGGTGGGACGACTCCTCGCGCTGGGCGTGTCGAGCCGGTCCGCGAGCGACCGGGCCTGGGCGTTGCCCTGGTCGACCGCCTGTTTCAGGCAAGAGATCGCGACGGATCGGTTTCCCTTTCGCAAGTGGACGAGCGCCAGATTGTAGGCGGCCGAACCCAGGGTCTCGGGTCTCGGGGCGTGCCGGCGAGCGTGTTCGAGATCGGCGATCGCGTCATCGAGGCGGCCCTGGCGATAAGCCAGGACACCGCGATTGAGGGCCGCGTCGGCGAAGGTTGGCTTGAGCTCGAGAGCCCGCGAATAGTCGGCCCTGGCATGGGCGAGATCGCCCAGGCCCTCGTACGCCTTCGCTCGGTTGTAATAACACTCGACGGAGCGTGGCCCTAGCGCGATCGAGGCTGAAAGCGCGATCGTGGCGTCCTGGTAGTGCTCAAGCCGGTACGCGCAGACGCCCCAGAAAAACTGGGGCCAAAACGCGCCGGGATCGAGCTCGACGGACCGCCGAAACGCATGCTCGGCCGCCGCGATTTCCCCGGATTGAAGGTACGATTTCGCCAGATCATAGTGCTCCCAGGCCGTGCGAGGCGGTTCCACGACGAGCCCGGGCTCGGTCTCTCCGATTCGGGCCAGATATCGCCCCAGGTCGCGCGTCAGGGCGGGGCTCGAGCCGAATCGCTCACGCGTTTCGCGAAGGATTCGCGCGGCCTCGCGTGGACCGGCCCCGGAGCCCTTTCCACCCTCCGTCCGCGCGGCCAGGCTGGCCTCGAGGATCGCCAGATCGAGCAGGTCGGCCTTGAGCCGGCGCTCGGCCTTCGGGCTCGACAGCTCGCCATGGGCGGCCAGGAATCGAGCTCGAAGAGTCGCGACCTCCGGAGCGTGGTCGATGAACGCCTGCGCGGGCTCCTCACCCAAGGAGGCCGCGCCGAGCCGTAGCGAATCGACCAGATCGTGGAGCTGGAGAGCGGATCGCTCGTTTTCCGCCCTTCGCGACTCAGCCTGGAGCAATCGCACGCGAGGGTCGCGAGTGGGCGACATCGCGGCGAGTTCCAGGCCGCGGCGCAAGACTCTCGAGGCATCGTCGTATCGGCCGCTCGCGAGATGTCGCCTGGCGGTCTCGAGGGCGTCGTCAATCGCGTGGTTCCATTGCTGGAACGCGACGAAACCCGCGATGATCACCGCGAGCCCCGCCGGAATCGCGGCCAAGCGAAGGACGCCGATCGGCGATCGTCTCCGCCACTTTCGCCATCGCTCGATCAGGCTACGATTCGGGACTCCGCGGAGCGGCCGGTCCGAGAGATGGCGGCGAAGATCGCCGGCGAGGGTGGCGGCGTCGGGATAGCGATCGCCGGGATCGGGGGCGAGACATTTCTCGATCAGATCCGAGAGTCCGGGCGAGACGCTGGGGTTGAATCGCGAGAGAGGCCGTCCCGCCCGATCGATCGCCGGCCCCCGCTCGCGATAACCGGCGAGTGCCTGATGGAGCACGAGGCCCAGCGAGTAGATATCGGAGCGCCCGTCAACCACTTGGGTGATTGGGCGATCCCGCCTGAGGGCGTCCATGGCGGCCTCCTGCTCTGGGGAGAGAAAGCCGGTCGTCCCACCCAATCGATCGGGCGTGGGCAGACCCGGTCCGATCGGCGCTCGCGACAGATGAAAGTCGAGGAGCATTGGCTGGCCGTCACCCGCCAGTTGGACGTTTGATGGCTTGACATCCAAATGAATGATATTCCGTGAATGAGCATATTGAAGTGCGTCGGCCAGGCACGCGCCGATCCAGCAGATGACCTGGACATAGCTCGCCTGGGACATGAAAGCGCGAAAGGGTCCCCCGAGCGAATCGTCCCTGGGGAGGCGGGCGGCCGCGCGATCGAGGGCTTCGAGAACATGGCGGCCCGAGCGATGCGGGGCGGGGATGGCCGCCAGGGTCTCGTCCTCGAGAACCCGAGAGAGCGTCGTGCCCCCCAGATAGGGCATGCCGATCAGGCGGACGCGACGGGAGGGGATGGATTCCTCGAAATAGATCGGAACGATGTTGGTGTGCCGCAGGCGCGCCAGCGAGAGATGCTCCTCGTCGATGAGTGGCGTTGCCTTGAGGACGACCAGCCGATCGGCCAGCGATCGCTGTCGCGCGAGAAAGGTTCTGCCGATCGCCCCACGCCCAATTTCAGCCTGAAGGTGAAAATCGCCCTGGATCTCGCCGACCGTCGGGAAATCCGGGGCCAAGGGGGGCCGGGTGATCCGGTCGCACTCGAGCAAGAGCGAAAGCCGATCACGCCACCGTGGGAACCGACCGAGGATCTCGATGGTCACGGCGGGTTCGTCGTGCTCGCGCCTCAAGCAGGCTTCCTCGTAGATCAACCGAATCGCGTCGTCGTCGGAGAGATCATGAGCCGCCAGGTACTCCTCGGCCCTGGGCCGATCACCTCGGTCCCAGGCGGCGGCCATCCGCTCGGTGAGCCGCGTCACGAGGTCCGCGGGCACCCCAACTGAGTCTGGTGGTCGGCCCTGGGTCATGTTGGGAACGTCTCTATCGTTGAGCCGGGTCGTCGGCGAGCCCGCGACCAGGATCCTCGCCTGCCAGCGCGGCGTCCGCGTACCGCCGAGACAAATCGTAAAGCACGCGCCTGACGCTCCCCGGGTGCAGCCCGGTACGGGCGGCGATCTCCACGACCGTCAGGCCGAGACGCTTATATCGCAACAGATCATGGTGCGCGGGGGGACAGAGGGCCAAGACTCGATCCCAGATTTCGTCTCTTCGCGCGATCTCGCTGGCCCGCGGCTCGGAGCTCGCGAGCGCTGACGCGGGCAGCGAATCCGAGAGGGGAATCTCTCGGCTGAGAGCGGCCCGGTTCCGGCGGCAGTTGTCCAGAAACCGATGCCGCGCCAGCCGCGACAGAAATGCCTGGAGATGGGCCGGATCGGCGAAACGCCAGCGATCGTCCTGAAAGCCCTCGAGAACATCCGCCCAGACCGACTGAACCACATCCATTGAATCGAACTTGGCTCGCAGGGCGGGTCGAAGCTGACGGCGAACCAGCAGACGGAGCGTCGGCTCATAAAGTCGAAACAACTCCTCCGCGGCCGAAACGTCGCCGCGATTGAGCCGCTCGATAAGCCCGTCAAGTTCGGGGGTGCTCACGATTCGGGGGATCCCCAAAAAGGGGGCAAGCCTGGCAGTCCGGGAAAATACTCCCCATCGGGCTCGAATGGCGACGCCTTGGCCCGCGGTCGGCCGACCCGCCGCTCACGCAACCGGCGTCGAGCCGTCTCCGTCGCCACGCCCGCGAACAGCAATCCAAGCAGACCTGGAAGGCTGGTGGCCCCCGGACGTTGCCCTGGATCGCCGTCCCGTTCCCTGAGACGATCGAGGAATTCGTCGATCGACAGGATCGACGCCCCGCGGTCGAACAGCCAGGCGATGCCCGCTTCTCGCGCTGACTCGGGTCCGAATCCGGCCTCGCGGAGTCCAGCGGATTCCACCCCGGGAGTCCCTCGCTCGACGAGCGACGAGAGCCCCCGCGCGGAGAGCAAGTCGAGCCGTCTCCGTGCGTGAGGGCGAGCCTGGCATGACCAGCTCATCGCCGGTGAGCCGGTGGGTGCGTCGCATGCTTGCCCGTCCACTCCTTCACCCGACGTGGGGACGGTCTCGGTGGCTGACTTCGCCGGGTTCGAGAGAGCGGTTGAAAACGCGACGGCCAAGGAAGCATTCCCACCGGCCCCGCCGACGGAGCCCCCCTCGGATGTAGGGTTGCTCCTTGACGGGTCGGATGATGGGGATGTGGTCTCATCCATCGCGATCATCCCGCCACCATTCGCCGCCGGCTGGACGTCGGCGCGATCGATGTTGGTTGAATCGGAGGAGGGGGCGGTGGGAGCCGTCGCCGCGGGAAGCACCAGCGAGGGATCCCGCGAGGAAGCGGAATCGAGGCTCGTGGCTGGGATACTCAGCCCCGGGCTGATCGAGTGCGAGTCGTCCTTTTCCCCCAATCCCTTCAATCGGGTGGGATCGAGTCGACTCGGATCGCTGATCCGCGCGAGCCACTGGGCACGTTCCGCCGCGGTATATGAGGTCCAATCTCCGGCCCTTGCTCCATCCACGGGCGACCTGGCCAGCGATGATATCGCCACCGACGATGACGCCACCACTAAGAGACCACTTGGAAGTCTCCGACCCTCCAGGCAATCGACGGTTGGCAACCGACGCCTCAAAACCCGACGACCTGTTCCTGTGTCGCGGCCCACGGAACGCCCTCCCTTGGATTGCGACGGACTCTCTCGATCGGTGCGCTCACGACCGGTGCGCTCACGATCCGCTCTCCGCTCGGGCATCGCCCGATCATCGAACCGATCGGCATGGATCGCGCTTCGACAGCCTTATCTTTATCGTTCGTAAGGATGCATTAAGTCAAGCTCGAGACCGACCTCGAACCGTCTCGTCCCCAGCGAAGGGCAAAAAACCGCCGAATCCTGGCGTAATTTGGGTTGATTGGGTCGAGTTGGAGGGGTTTGCCCTTTCCGACGGGTGGTCGTAGGCCGGGAAACCAAGAGTCCTGGGCAGCTTCGCCGGGCGTGTTGACAGGCTGCTTCAAGCCCCCTTAGTTTAAGATTAGGCGAGGTCTCGAGGATTTCCAGCTTCATTTACCAGGGCGGTCACCGACGATGCATCGTGAGTATCGACCGCCAGTACTCGATGAACGAGTCTCCGGCGAGCGCCCGGCGGATCGCGACCGGCTCTTGTTTGGGTTTACGGTGTTGCTCGGTTGCTTGATCGCGGCCGACCTGATTGGCGGCGTTTTTGGGATTCCTCCATTCAGGCCGTTTGGGATCTCGCTGGTGTGGCTGGCGGGCGCGCTGGGTGCCGCGCAGGTGGTTCATCAGGCACTCGGGGCACTCTGGCAGGGGCGGATCGGGGCGGATTTCGCGCTGGCTCAGGCCGCCCTGGCCGCGCTTGTCTTGCGCGAGCCCTTCGTCGCGGCCGAGGTTGTGTTCATCGCGCTCTGCGGCGAGCTCATTGAGGCCTGGACCTTCGCCAGGGCCGAAAAGGCCATCGCCGGGCTTGTCGAGCGGTCCCCGCTCCAGGCCCGCGTGCGCAGGGACGGCGTCGAGCGGACGATCCCCGCCCGCGACGTGCGGGTCGGCGAGCGGGTGCTCATTGGCGCTGGGGAGCGAGTCCCCGTCGACGGCCGGGTCGTCGCCGGCCGCTCGACCGTCGATCAGCAGGCCCTCACCGGCGAATCGATCCCCGTCGATAAAGGTCCTGGCGAGCCGGTCTTTTCGGGCACTCTGAATCAATACGGCGTGATCGAGGTCGACGCCGAGCGGGTGGGCGCGGCCACGACCCTGGAACAGGTCGCCCGCTTGACCAGGTCCGCGCTTTCGAAAAAGGGCTCATGGGAGCGGACGGCCGATCGGCTGGCGCGGTGGTTTTTGCCCTTTGTCGAGGTCGCGGCTGGGCTTACGCTGGTCGCCGGGCTCATCCTGGGCTGGCCCGATGTCTGGTCGCGAACCACGGCCGTGCTGGTGGTCGCCTGCCCCTGCGCGCTGGTGCTGGCGACGCCGGCGGCGATGCTGGCGAGCCTCGCCTGGCTGGCGCGGCACGGAGTAGTCGTCAAGGGAGGGCGGGCGCTTGAGCGCCTGGCCGGGTGCGATGTCTTTGCCTTTGACAAGACGGGGACCCTGACCCGTGGAACCCCCGAGGTCGCCTTCGCGAGGGGGGTTGGCGGGCGGGACGACAACGAGATTCTGCGCCTGGCCGCGGCCATCGAGCGATCGAGCGGGCATCCCCTGTCGCGATCGGTCGTGGACGAGGCCGAGAGCCGGGGGCTCGCCCCGTATCACCAGGTCGAGGCCGAGACCCTCCCTGGTCGTGGAGTCCGGGGCCGAATTCAGCTCGACGATGGCCGGCTGGTCGATGCGCGGGTTGGCAGCCGCCGCTGGTTCGCCGAAGAGGGCATCGCGATCGACGGAGAGCTGGCGGACGCCCTTGACGCGCTTGACCAGCAAGGCCAGACAGCCCTTCTGATCGCGGAGGACGGGGTCGCGGTGGGCGTGCTGGGCGTGGCCGACACCGTTCGCGGCGAGGCCCACGACGTGATTCATGAACTGCGGCATCTGGGGATTGGCGAGATCGCGATTCTCACCGGCGACCGGGCGGCGGCCGCGGCGGTGGTCGCTCGTAAGGTCCACGCCCAGGTCGTGGCGGCCGAGCTCTTGCCGGCCGACAAGGCGCGGTGGATCGAGGAGCGACAGGCATCAGGCAAGCGCGTGGCCATGGTCGGCGACGGGCTCAACGACGCCCCAGCGCTTGCGCGGGCGGACGTCGGGATCGCCCTCTTGGCCGCCGGGGTCGACCTCGCGGCCGAGGCGGGCGACATGGTCCTCATGGGCGACCCGCTCCGCGTGCTCCCCGACCTGGTTGAGCTCTCACGACGGACGGTCGCGACCATTCGCCAGAACGTGGTCGTCTTCGCTATTGGTCTCAACGCCGTCGCGATCCTGATGTCGGCCCTGGGCGTCCTTTCGCCGGTCGCGGCCGCCCTGCTCCATCAGGCGGGCTCGCTGCTCGTCATGCTTTCAGCGCTTCGGTTGCTCTTTTTTGGCGACTGGAGGGAGCTCGCGCCGTTCCGATGGCTTTCCACCGTGAGGTCCAGGGTTGATGACTTCGACGCCGCGATCGACCTCGCCCGCGCGGGCCGCTGGATCATCGAGCGCGGGCGACTCCTGACCGGGCTCGCGGGCCTTGGCTTCGGTTTGATGATCGTCTCGGGCGGAATCCACGCGGTCGGGCCCCAATCGCGTGGGGTGGTGACCCGATTGGGCCGATTCGCGGGAGTGATGGAGCCTGGTTTACACCTGCGCTTTCCGCCGCCGATCGAGCGCGTGACGCTGGTCGCGACCGACCCCGTGCGAGGCCTCGAGCTGAGCTTTCGGGACAACGCGGCGACGGGGGCTCGGGCCCTACTGGTCACGGGTGACGGCCGGTATCTCGAGCTCGACGCCGTGCTTCAGTATTCGATCGATGCGTCGAGCGAATCCGCGCTCCGACGCCACGTCTTCGAGATCGAAGCCACCCCGGCCGCCCTGCGTTCGGTCGCGGAGTCGGCGGTTCGCGAGGTCGTGGGCCGGAGTGCCCTGCTTGAGCTCATGACGACCGACCGGGCCGCCGCCGAGGCACGGTCCGCCAGGCTGATCGCCGACCGACTGGGTTCGCTGGGATCGGGGGTGCTGGTCCGCGGCCTCTGGTTCGAGGACGTTCGCCCGCCGATCGAGGTCCTGGACGCCTATCGTGATGTCTCACGCGCGGAGAGCGACCGCGAGCGCAGGCGCAGCGAGGCGGAGCTTTATCGCGACCGCGAGACCACCCTGGCCGGCGGCCGTGCCGGCGCGATCACACAGAGGGCGATGGCCGGTCGCGCCCGGACCGTGGCCCTGGCCCAGAGCCAGGCCGACGCCTTCCTGGCCTTGCTCGCCGCCCGCCGACCCCACCCCGAGCTCACCGAGGTCGAACGATACTGGGCCACCCTCGCGAGTCTGCTCCGAGACCGGCCCAAGGTCGTGCTCGACGACAGCCTTGGCCGCCGTAGGCATTTACTCTTTCCAGGCGTGGCCCTCGAACGGGCTCTCCCGGTGATTGCCGCCGATCCCTTGAAACGCGCCCCGTGACGTCAGGAAACCTCGCCATGAAGCCCAAGGCCGTGATACTGGTTGGATTGCTGGCGGGGCTTGCCTGCGCGCTGGCGTACTCGATGCTGGTGATCGTGGACGAGTCCGAATACGTGGTCGTGACCCGTTTCGGCCGAATCGTGGCCGTGCATGGCGATCAGCCGGGCGAGTCGGGCCCGCGGCTCAAGGCCCCGTGGGAGAGCGCATGGCCGGTCGACCGGCGGTTGCGGGTCCTGGACTCGCCCCCGCGCGAGGTGATCACCGGCGATAAACGCAACCTTGAGGCCGCGACGTATCTGGTCTGGCGGGTGATCGACCCGGTGGTGTTTTTGCGGGGCTCGGGCACGCGCGAGGCGGCCGAGGCGCGGCTCGAGGAGCGAGCCTGGGCCGCCCTGAGCGACTCCATCGGCCGCCACGATCTCTCGGCCCTGGCCTCCACCGACCCTGGCCAGTTCGCCCTTGACGCGCTCTTGAACGAGGTCCGTGACCAGACGGCCCTGGCCGCCCGCGACGAGCTCGGGGTCGAGGTCGTCGATGTCCGACTCAGGCGCTTTAGCCATCCCCTTGAGGTCCGCCCGGCCGTCTTCGAGCTGATCCGCGGCGAGCGCAGGCAAGTCGCCGCCCGGCTGCGGGCCGAGGGCGAGGCGAACTCTACCAAGATCGTCAGCCAGGCCGATCGGGCTCGCGACGAGATCCTCTCGGCCGCCGAGGCCGATGCCGAGCGCTCGCGTGGCCAGGCCGAGGCCGAGGCGGCCAGGATCCTCAACCAGGCACACGCCCAGGACCCCAAATTCTTCGAGTTTCTCCGCACCCTCGAATCGTATCGCTCGATCCTGGATGGGCGCGCGACCCTGGTGCTCTCGGCGTCGAGCCCGTTGCTCAGGCTGCTCAGTCAGGGGCCGGGGGCCCTCGACCAGCCCCCCTCGCCGACGTCCTCACCCACCCCACCCGTCGTCAAGAACGCGGCCCGAACACCATGAAACGCACACGATCACGATTCGCGATGGCGATTGGCCTGGCGCTGGCCATCGCGATTGGCTCCGGCTTCGTGAGCATCGAGCCGGGCGAGGTCGGCGTCGTCCGCAGGCTGGGGCGAGTGCTTGAGCCAGTCTGGGCACCGGGCCTGCACTGGCGGATTCCTCTGGGAGTTGATCGCCTCGATCGTGTGCGCCCGGCCGCCGTTCGCTCGCTGGTGATTGGCGGATCGCCGGGCCTGTCCTCGACCCGCCAGCCCGGTTCGGGCGAGGTCATGACCGGCGACCTGAACCTGCTCCAGGTCCAGGCGACGGTCCAGTACCGCGCGATCCGGCCCGTGGATTACGTGCTGAGCGCCGAGGGGGTCGAGCCGCTTCTCGAGCGGCTCGCCGACGCCGCCGTCGCCCGCGCACTCGCCGCCCGCGGGGTCGACCAGGCCCTTCGTCTCGAGCGCCGGCAGGTTGCCCGCCTGGTCGAGCGATCGCTCCGGGCCGATGCCCAGCGGCTGCGGCTCGGGGTTGAGATCTTGAGCGTCGGCTTCGGCGACGTCCGACCCCCCACCGAGGTCGAGGCCGATTTCGCCGCCGCCCAGGCCGCCGAAAACGAGCGCGATAACACGATCGCCATGGCCAAGGGCCTGGCCGCCACCCGCGTGACCGAGGCCAACGCGAAACGCTTCGCCAGCCGCGAGCACGACCAGGCCCTCGCCCTGGCGGCCACTCAAAACGCCCTCGCCCGCGCGGATCGCTTCACCCGCCTGGTCGTCGAGCTCAAACAGTCTCGCTCGCTCGTCATGCGCAGGCTCTATATCGAGACCATGGCCGCCATTCTTGATCAGGTCAAAACCAAGCTCGTCGTCCCTGGCGATGATAACCTCGACGTCACCCTGCTCGGTGGCGCGACCGAGGCCGAAAAACCCGCCCCCGCGCCCCGCTGACCGGGGCTATTCGCGATCCTCTCGCCGATCGAGATCGCACCATGGGCCCCGGCTCCGGAACCTTGGCCTTGGCAGGCTGGCCGCCAGCGCGCTCGCGTCGGCCACGCTCAGGCCGTCACGCTTGCGACCCAGGCCACGAAAAATCACGAGTCCTCGAGCCCTCGCCAAGATCTCGCGCCGACTGCGCCCTTGGGGAGCGTCCGGCCAAGGGTCGGGATGGTCCTCGAAATGGAACAATGCCGGAAGTGTTTCCCGCATGTACGACCAGTAATCGGGATTGTCGGTTTGCACGACGAAAAGCCCCCCTGGCTCGAGCGTGGCGTGAATCAGGGCCAGGACCGCCGGCGTCAGCAGCCTCCGCTCGGCCTTGCGAGGGTCGTGATACGGCTGGGGATGATAGAGATGGATCTCGGCGACGCTGGCGGGTGGGGCGTACCGCGAAAGAAACGTCTCGGCGTCCTTGACCGCGAAGCGAACATTGTGAAGTCCACGCTGATTTCCCCGGCGGGTCGCGTAGCGGATGACGACCGGCAGCAGGTCGATGGCGAAATGGTCGATGTCGGGTCGGGCGAGGGCGCTCCCGAGGGTGAACCGGCCGTTGCCGCATCCCAGGTCGACCACCACCGGCCTTGATCGGCCGAAGATTGCTTGCCAGTCAAGCGGCCCCTCGAGCGGCAATCGCTTGATCCCCGTCCGCGCCCATTGATCGGCGGGTAGGATCCGACCGGGAATCGCGACACCGGCCTCATATTCGATGTCTGAATCGGGTTCCGTGGGCATTGGCATGGCTCTGGACGCGCCGCGAATCGAATCCGGATCCCGAGACCGCGAGCAACAGTGACCGCGGCGGACTCTCAGCATAAGAGGATTTCAAGGGATTCGTCGAGCGCTTGACGACTCTCGGATGGAGAGTCCAGTGAATTGGTCGCCGTCAACGCCTCCTTCTCGAAACGCCACTCGTGACTCCCGGCGGGCGGAGGACTATGATAAAATCAGGTTGAGCGAGACCACTGAACGGGTCCAGGTCGGCTCGCGCACGCCTTCCGAGGAACGCCACGCCATGCCGGAGCCGTCGATTCTGGACGCGATTCGCGAGGTTGTCGAATCGCGCAAATCGAACACGACCGCGGAACCTTCGTATGTCGCCTCGCTCCTGCGCGGCGGGGTCGAGAAGATCGGGGCCAAGATTACCGAGGAAGCCGCCGAGCTGGTCGAGGCCGCGGCCGAACCCGGCGAGGCGGGCATTCAACATACCATCCACGAGGCCGCGGATTTGGTCTTTCACATGCTCGTCTTGCTTGGCCACGTCGGGATCCCGTGGCGTGACATCGAGACCGAGCTCGAGAGACGATTTGGTACCAGCGGGATCGCCGAAAAGCAATCGCGAGGCC
>JAKBAP010000548.1 GCA_021808995.1 Planctomycetota bacterium
TCAATGACGACCATGCGCGCGGAACGTATTACCGAAGTCCTATCGAATGACGCGCATTTCGCCCAGGAAGGCTTCACCATTTTGCTCTGAGCCAAGGGAGCGAATCGAGACGATGCAATCCAGCCCTGTTCGGTTCGATGGGATCACGGCCGCGGTCATGCCCTCGCGGACCACCAAGGGTCGTCCTACTCGCACCACGATGAATCCTCCACTCACAGCCCAAGCTTTCCTGGCGATTGCCTTCATCATGGCCGCGGCCGTGTCGTCCAGCCATGCCGGCGAGCGCGCGCCGCGCCTCATCCTGCGTGGCGACGGCCCGACCATGTCCGCGCCCCACGGTCAAGGCAACGTCTACGCCCCCGACGTCATGGTCGATGGCGGCCGCCTGAGGATGTGGTACGGCGGCCAGGGCAAGGATGGGCACGACCGCATCCACCTCGCCGAATCCAAGGACGGCAAGGGCTGGACCCGACGCGGCGTCGTCCTCGACACGGGGAGCGCCAACCACGTCAACGACCCCTCGGTGGTCAAGGCCGGCGACCTCTATTATCTGTATTACACGCGAGCCCAGGCCGACGTGGTCGACGAGATCGCCCTGGCCACCTCGAACGACGGCCTCCGATGGGAGCCGCGGGGCATCGTCGTAAGGCCAGGCAAAAAGGACGCCTGGGACGGCCTCCTGGTCGGTCGACCGTCCGTCTTGCACGAGGCAGGCCTCTTCAAAATGTGGTACGACGGACGAAAGGACCTTCCCCCAGGCTCGCCCGCCGCGAACGTCCCCAAGTCTCCAGAATCGCGCAGGGCCGTCGGCCACGCGACGTCCAAGGACGGCATCCACTGGACGAAACACCCCGGCAACCCCGTGTTCGGCCACGACGCCGGGGGCGTGGATGTCAAGCGGATTGCGAATCATTACGTAATGGTTTATGAATCACACGAGGGGACCATGGCGGCCACGAGCAGGGACGGGGTCTCATGGCATGACCGAGGGCTCTGGCTCTCGCGCTCCGGCGAGGCGATTGATCGGGCGGGCCACGTGACGCCGATGCTTCTCTTGGGGCAAGATGGGCGGCCAGGGCGGGTTTTCGTGGGAGCGGCCAGCGCGGATTCGTGGGACCACAACATGATCGCCGAGTTCGCCGCGCCGGCGGATCCGATGAAAAACCTTGGGCTAAAAGAGGAAAGGACACAGTGACGGCGAGGTCACGAAAACCTGTGTCACCCCTGATCTCGGGGACAAATCACGGGCGAGGACAAGGGAATCCAATTCGCGAGGGCAAGCCTCTTGCCGCGCCAGGCGTCGGGGCGTAGGTTATTAGCTTTGAATGTACGGTCGATGACGCTGGGGCCAAATCACACTGGCCACGCGGCGGGATTGGCTCTCGACTTCCCAGGCGGATGACAAGGGGAGATTCGCTCGATGACAGAAGACGATCGCAAGGGACCTGGGGGCCCTGGCGGGCCGAGTCGGCGCGACTTTTTACGGGGCTCGGGCGTCGCCGCGGCGACCGCCGTGCTGACCGGTCAAGCCACCGCCATTCTCGACGAGGCCAAGGCCGCCCAGGCCGCCGAGCCCAAGATCCTCAAGGGCGAGGTCGAAATCACGCTCAAGGTCAACGGCCACGACCATCCCTGCACGGTCGAACCTCGGTCGACCTTGCTCGACACCCTTCGCAATCGGCTGGACGTGACCGGACCCAAGCGCGTCTGCGACCGCGCGAGCTGCGGGGCCTGCACCGCCATCGTCGACGGCGACCCGGTCTATTCCTGCACCACTCTCGCCGTGTCATGCCAGGGCAAGAAGATCGAGACGCTTGAGAGCTTCGATACCGGCGAACACGGCGTGCCCCATGCGTTTCATCAGAATGATGGGCTCATGTGCGGGTACTGCACGCCAGGGTTCGTGACCGCCTGCAAGGCGTTTCTCGATAAGAACCCCAACCCCACCCTTGAGGAAGTCCGCAAGGGAATCGATGGCAATATCTGCCGCTGCGGCACCTACGTCGGCGTCCTCCAGGCCGCTCTCGACGCGGCCAAAGCCATGAAAGGAGCCTGACCCATGGCGAGCTGGCCCGAAACCACCCGATTGATCGGCACCAGAATCACCCGGCTCGACGGCCTCGCGAAGGCGTCGGGCAAGGCGAAATACCCCTCGGACGTGCATCCCGAGAAGATGCTCTTTGGCGCGATCCTGTACAGCCCTCACGCCCATGCCAAGATCAAGTCGATCGACGTGTCGGCCGCCGAGAAACTGCCCGGTGTCAAGGCCGTTCACGTCGTGGCCAAGGCCGGGGCGACCCTGCGGTATCAGGGAGATTTCATCGCCGCGGCCGCGGCCGTCACCGAGGAACAGGCCCGCGACGCCGTGAAGGCGATCAAGGTCGAATACGAGGTTTTGCCTCACGTCGTTACCGAGGAACAGGCGATGGCGGCGGGCGCTCCCGCGATCGCGAGGGGTGGGAACGTCCGGCCCGGCCGGGCCGCGGTTCGTGGCCTACCGGACGAGAAGCTCGCGGAGATCGAAAAGATCGTCGGCGCGCTCCCCAGCCAGGATCAAGGGAAACGCAGGAAAGACGAATACGAGAAAGCGTTCAACGACATTCTCGGCAAGGCCGACGCCGTCGTCGAGGCGACCTACTCGCTCCCCGTGATCACCCACGTTTGCCTTGAATCCCATGGCCTGACCGCGCACTGGACGGGCCCCGACAAGCTCACCGTCTGGGCCAGCACTCAAGGGGTGCAGGCCGTGGCGAACGATCTGGCGGGTGCCCTGGAGATCCCGGCCGCGAATGTGACCGTCCTCACGGATTACATGGGGGGCGGGTTCGGGTCCAAGTTTGGCGCGGATATCTGGGGGCAGCCCGCCGCCGAACTGGCCAAGAAAACGGGCATGCCGGTGCGGCTGTTCCTCGACCGCGCCCATGAGCATCTCGCCGCCGGCAATCGCCCC
>JAKBAP010000549.1 GCA_021808995.1 Planctomycetota bacterium
GGCCTGTTGGGGGGTGGTTCCCGAGAACAGGCCGACGACGGCCTGGACGTAGGGGTGGTCCTTGAAATAGGTCCCCAAGCCGCCACCACTCGAGATCGCCAGCAACAGGAAAAAGCCCTTTCGTAATAGCGAGGGCCTACGGTGTTTTCGTGATCCAAACATGGGCTGGTCCCCTGTCCTTGAGGAGTTTCCGAGCGTCCCGCGCCGAGGGTCGCCGTCGACGAGGCCACTCCCACGAGATCGATCAAGCGAAGTGAGATCGAAATGAACGAGGCTCCATCCTCGCGGGCGTCAGCTTGTATCAGATCCGGTGAATCCGTCAAGGCGAGAACGAGGCAATTGTGTCGTCGCGGACCATTGCGATTTCGCCAGGGTGGTCGGGAGGTTGACCGACGATTTGACTTGCCGCGCGTCCCCCCTTACAACAAATGTACGGGAATCAAGCGGTGGAAGCTCGTTTCACCGTTTCCGTTCGTGGTGTTCGAGAAGCGGCTGGGGAACTCATGCAAGACTTGCTCGCGGCGGCGATCCGGATGCATCAGTCGGGCCAATTGGGCCAGGCGTCCCAGATCTATCAGCGACTGCTCGCCATGGATCCTCAAAATCCCGAAGCGCTTCATATGCTGGGGGTGCTCAACCATCAGCGTGGCGATCACCGCCGCGCGGTCGAGCTCATCGGCCGGGCCGTTGCGATCGTCCCCAATGCCTACAATTACCACGCCAACATGGGCGAGGCCTATCGCGCCCTAGGCGAATTCGACCGGGCGATCGGCTGTTGCAAGGCCTCGCTCGGAATCTGGCCCAGGTTTCCCGAGGCGCATTGCAACCTGGGAAGCGCTCTGCAAGGCCTCAATCGCCACGACGAGGCCGTGGCGGCGTTCCAGAAGGCGCTCGAGCTTCGGCCCGGTTTCGTGGTCGCCCATAATAACCTGGGAATCTCGTTGCGCGAGCTTGAGAGGCATCACGAGGCTCTTGAACATTTCGAGCGCGCGGTGGCTCTCGAGCCCAATTACGGTCCCGCCCGCACCAATCTCGGTCAATCGCTGATCGAGCACAACCGCGCCGAGGAAGCCCTCTCGCATTGTCAAGAGGCCGTCCGGCTCTTTCCCGACTCGCACGAGCCGCGCCACAACCTGGCCAACACGTATCGGGTGCTCGGGCGCTGGGAGGAGGCGCGGATGGAGTATCTGGAGGCGCTCCGCCTGGCCCCCGACCAGCCGCTCACGAGCGCCCACCTGGGGCTGGTCCTCAAGGCCGAGGACAAGCTGGACGAGGCGGTTACGTGGCTGCGACGCGCGATCGAACTCGAGCCGACCAATCCCGACTCTTTGCGATGGATGGGCGAGCTTTACGACGAGATGGACGAGTCCGAGCCCGCGATACCGGTCTGGCGGGCGTTTGTCGAGCTCAGGCCGGACGACGTGGCGGGGCGGCTCTCGCTCGGGCGGGCGCTCCAGGATGAAGGCGAATTCGACCAGGCTCGCGAGCAATACCTGGCTGTCCTTGCCCTTAAGCCCGACGCGGCCGCCGCCCGGATGAACCTGGGCTGGCTGCACGAGGAGGTCGGCGAGCTCGCCGAGGCCGAGGCCGATTATCGAGCCGCCCGGCTCATGCAGGCGGATTTCCCGATGCCGCTCGCCCGGCTCGGCACCTTGCTCCGCGGCAAGCTCGCCGACGACGACCTGGCCGCGATCGAGGAACGGCTCAAGGATGAAAACCTCGCGGAACACCCCCGAGGACGCCTCCTCTTCGCCCTGGCCCACGTCCTGGACGCGAAAACCGACTACGCCCGAGCCGCCGAGTGCCTGGTCATGGCGAACGCGATCGCGCTCAAATCGCGAAGGAGACCCGAGTACGATCCCGCCGATCATGAGCGATTCGTCGACAATCTCACCCGCGTCTTCACCCGCGACTTCCTTGATGGCCTGGCCGGTCAGGGTTCCGACTCACGGCGGCCGATCTTCATTTTCGGCCTTCCCCGCTCGGGCACGACCCTCACCGAACAGGTGCTCGCGAGCCATTCGCGAATCCACGGGGCAGGGGAGCTCAGGCTGGGGCGAAAATCCTTCGAGTCCGTCCCTCACCTGCTCGGAGTCGATGACGCGCCGATTCATTGCATCTCGCGAATCAACGGGGCGGTCATCACGCGAATCGCCGGCATGCATCTGAGCGCCCTGGCCGAGCATGATCAAGGAGCGGCCGAACGGATCGTCGATAAGATGCCCGAAAACTACGTGAATTTCGGCTTTCTGTCACTCTTGTTTCCCAACGCGCTCTTCATCCATTGCCGCCGTGACCTTCGCGATGTCGCCGTCTCGTGCTGGATGACCGACTTCGCCAAGATCCCGTGGGCGTCTCAACCCGACCATATCGCCTCCCGATTCGTGCAATATCGCCGGTTGATGGACCACTGGCGCGAGGTCCTGCCAGGACGGATGCTCGAGATCGACTATGAAGAGACGGTCACCGATCTGGAGTCGGTGGCCCGACGAATGCTGAGCGCCGCCGGCATGGAATGGGAGCCAGCGTGCCTCGAATTCCACCGCACCGAGCGCCCAATCCGCACCGCGAGCGTCACCCAGGTCCGCCAGCCGGTCTATCAGCGCTCGGTCGCGCGCTGGAAAAACTATGAGTCCGCGCTCGGGGATTTATTCGCCGCGCTGGAGCCACCGAGCGCGTGAAGGAGATCGAGGTTCGCGACCGACGTAGAGTCCTTCGGTGCCTTGGCGGATCCTGGCAAGTCCTGATGGCTAGTCTTCATCGAATTGATGCCGGCAATCCAAAGCACTTCCTTTTCGGGTCGTTGCCGGTCACACAGCAACCCCCCAGGACGACCTTGCCTTCCTTGACCTCGCGCTCCAGTCTGTCATCGAAGCGTTGCAACCCATGGAGGATCGCGGCCACCTTCGCCGAGCCGCATTTGGGGCAGGTGTCGGGAGTGATTC
>JAKBAP010000550.1 GCA_021808995.1 Planctomycetota bacterium
GTCGGTCCCGCCCGACCGTTTCCAGGGCGAGAGACGAGACGAGATGAGGACGATTGATCATCCTTTCTCCGTTCCCAAGCTCAGAACGGAGATCGACGGTTTTGACCTGATCGCGAACGGTGGTCTGCCCAAGGCCCGTTCGACCTTGATATCGGGAACCTCCGGCAGTTCCAAGACGGTCTTCGCGGTGCAGTTCCTCGCGGCGGGAATCATGCGAGCGAACGAACCGGGCGTGTTCGTGACCTTCGAGGAATCCCCGGAAGACATCCGGGCCAACATGCGGGGATTTGGCTGGGACATCGCGAGCTGGGAGGCCATGGGCAAGTGGGCTTTCGTCGATGCGTCGCCCTCCCCGGACCTCCCCTTCCATATCGCCGGCCGATATGATCTGGGAGCCCTGATCGCCCGTATCGAGCACGCGGTCGGTAAGGTCGAGGCACGGCGGGTCTCGGTCGATTCGCTCGGGGGTATTTTCACCCAGCTTGGCGAAAACGCCGAGATCAGGCATGAGCTTCATCGCCTTGCCTTGGCCCTCAGGCGGATGGGGGCGACCTCGATCATCACCGCCGAACGACTGGAGGAGCATGGCCCTGTCTCGCGTTATGGGGTCGAGGAATTCGTCTCGGACAACGTCGTGCTCTTTCGCAACGTCCTTGAGGACGAGGTCCGCAGGCGAACCGTCGAGATTCTCAA
This sequence comes from Planctomycetota bacterium, assembly GCA_021808995.1. Classification (GTDB taxonomy): domain Bacteria; phylum Planctomycetota; class Planctomycetia; order Isosphaerales; family Isosphaeraceae; genus JAKBAP01. The sequence continues at coordinate 694 of JAKBAP010000550.1, forward strand.
GTTCCGAGGCGCGACCCACCAAAAGGGCGAATGGCCGTTCACGATTGTTCCCAACGAGGGGATCGTGGTCATCCCCCTGTCGGCGCTCGAGCTTGAGCAGAAATCCTCGGATACGCGGATCACGAGCGGGAACGTAGAGCTTGACAAGATGTGCGGCGGAGGGTTCTTTCGCGATTCGGTGATCCTGGTCTCGGGTCCGACCGGGACGGGCAAGACGTTGATCACCACCGAGTATCTGGCCGCCGGGTCCCGGCTCGGCGAGCGGTCGCTGCTTTTCGCCTTCGAGGAGAGCCGCGAGCAGTTGTTTCGCAATGCGTTTGGCTGGGGGGTCGACTTCGCCCAGCTCGAGGCCGAGGGGGTACTTCGGGTGGTCTGTGAATACCCCGAGTCGGCCGCGCTCGAGGATCACTTGATCCGCATTAAAAAGGAGACCATCGCCTTCAACCCCGCCCGGGTCGCCGTGGACAGTCTTTCCGCGTTGGAGCGGGTCGCCTCGATCAAGAGCTACCGCGAATTCGTGATCGGCCTGACGTCGTTCATCAAGCACCGGGAGGTTCCTGGCCTTTACACCGCGACGACGTCGTCGCTTTTGGGTGGGACGTCGATTACCGAGACCCATATCTCGACGATCACCGACTCGATCATCCTCCTGCGATACGTCGAGGATATCGGCCGCGTGCATCGGAGCGCGGCCGTGCTCAAGATGCGCGGATCCACCCATGACAAGGACATTCGTGAATTCGTGATCGATCACCAGGGCCTTCATATTCTGGCACCCTTCCGAACGATCTTCGGAATCCTCTCCGGGAACACGCGCCAGGTGAGTCCAAGCGATCTGGGACCGCTTTCCACGGATCCCGAGGGACCACGAACGCGACTGATTTCCCAGCGAACCAATTAACACGGAATGAGCGATGGAACGTCCCGGCCCCACGAAGCCCGAGGTTCCGGCGGCACTCGCGGATATCAAGTCTGGCGAGGCTCGGTTTCGGAGAATCATCGAGAACAACGCCGACGGCATGCTGGTCGTCAGCGGCGATGGAGTGATTCTCTACGCGAACGAGGCGGCCGAGCGGCTCCTGAATCGGCGTCGAAGCGAACTTCTCGGGCACGCGTTTGGAATCCCGACCCTCGCCGGCGAGACGACCGAGATCGACCTCCCCTGGTGCGAGGGTGCGCCTCGAACCGCCGAGATGCGCGTCGTCGAGACCGAATGGGAGGGTCGCCATGTCCGCCTGGCCTCGCTCCGCGACATCAGCGACCGCAAGCGTCTCGAGGACGAGCTACGGCAAAAAATCGCCGAGCTGGCGCTTGCCGACCAGCGCAAGGATCAATTCTTGGCCATGCTCGCCCACGAATTGCGCAATCCCCTCGCCCCGATCCTGAACGCGGTCCATGTCATGCGGCTCCGCGGCGACGACCCCGAACTCCGGGAGTCGATGCGCGACATCGTGGAAGAGCAGGTCCGTTGCCTGGCCCGGCTGGTCGACGACCTGCTCGACGTCTCGCGGATTACCCAGGGAAAGATCCAGCTCAGGCGCGAGCCGATCCTCCTGCGAACCCTGGTCAAGCGCTCGATCGACGCCGCCCGCTCCTTGCTCCAGGCCAAGGGCCACCGGCTCGAGGTCACGCTCCCGGACGAGCCGGTGAAGCTCTGGGTCGATCCGATTCGTCTCGAGCAGGTCGTCGTGAACTTGCTCAACAATGCCGCCAAGTACACCGATCCCGGCGGGAGGGTTGAGCTTGAGGCGGAGCTCGAGGGAGACCACGTCGAGATCCGGATTCGCGACAATGGGATCGGGATCGCTCCCGAGATGGTGGAACAGGTCTTTGGCCTGTTTACACAGGTCGATCACTCGCTCGCCCGGACCCAGGGAGGGCTGGGGATTGGGCTGACACTGGCGCGCAATCTGGTCCACTTGCATGAAGGAACCCTGACCACCCAGAGCAAGGGCCTGGGACGAGGAAGCCAGTTCACTCTTCGCATCCCCTCGGCCCGCGTGATCGACGAAGGCGCTGGGGCACCGACCAGGACCCCGTCGGTCGGACATGGTCGGCCCAAGCGAATCTTGCTGGTCGACGACAACACCGCCGCCGCGGAGAGCCTGCGCCTGATCGTCAAGCTCTGGGGCCATGAATGCCGCGTGGTCCACGGCGGCCTGGAGGCCGTCGAGGCTGTCGGAATCTTTCGACCCGAGGTCGTCTTGCTCGACATCGGGCTCCCCGGCATGGAGGCCTATACCTGTGC
>JAKBAP010000551.1 GCA_021808995.1 Planctomycetota bacterium
GGTGGTCGACCATGCCGACGAGCGATCCGGGCGCGAGCGATCGTCGGCGCTGCCCCGCAATCTGGTGCTCCCCTGGGCCTTCAGCAGTCAGCGCGTGGGTGAGACGGCCCGCGCTGGCCCGTATGGTGGCTTTCTGGGCCCACGCTACGACCCCGTCAGTGTCGAATTCCTCGGTCACGGGACCAAGAAAGCCCGAAAAACCCTGCAAGAACAGGTCTGGGACGACTTCGAGCCCTATCGCGGCATCACCCCCGAGAGCCGATTCCGCCTGGGAAGCGTGGGTGCCTTGGGCGCGGACCTCACACTCGACCGGATGTGCCGCAGGCGCGGGCTGCTCGAGCAGATCGAGAGCCTCAGACGCGGTGCCGATGCCCAGACCGCCCGCTCTGGCATCGACCGCAACCGAGCCCTGGCGCTCGACCTGCTCTCGTCACCACGGGTGCGAGCCGCCTTTGACCTCGATCAAGAAGACGACCACACTCGGTCCCTTTACGGAATGACCCTGTTCGGCCAGGCCTCGCTGACCGCCCGGCGGCTGGTTGAGGCCGGCGGCCGGTTCATGACCGTCTTCTGGGACGAGTACGGGCTCGCGGGCACCGGATGGGACACCCACTGGGATCACTTTCCGCGCATGAAGGACGAGCTTCTCCCAGGACTCGATCAGACTCTCTCTGGCCTCTTGATCGACCTCGACCGTCGTGGTCTCCTGGAAACCACGCTGGTCGTCGTGCTCTCCGAGCACGGTCGGACGCCCCAGCTCGCCCGGGTGAATGGTGGCGGCCGCGACCACTGGTCGCGCTGTTATTCCGTGGCGATGGCCGGCGGCGGCGTCGCTCGCGGCCGGGTCGTGGGGCGATCCGACAAGACCGCCGGCGACCCCCTGGAACGCAGGGTCTCACCCAAGGACATCCTCGCCACGATGTATCACCTGCTCGGCGTCGACCCCGGTATCATGCTCCACGACCAGCAAGGCCGCCCCATGCCCCTCATCCCTGGCGGCGAGGTCATTTCCGAACTCATCGCCTAAAAGCCCCACGCGCGAGGCCCATGGAACCTTACATCGATGCCCACTCCCATGTCTGGACCCCCGACCTGGCCCGTTATCCCCTGGCGAAAGGCTTTCGCCGCGAGGACATGAGCCCCCCGTCATTCACCGCCCTGGAGCTGCTCAAAACCTGCCGACCCGTCGGCGTCGGTCGCGTCAACCTGATCCAGATGAGTTATTACGAATTCGATAATTCGTATATGCTCGATATGATCAAGAAAGAGCCCACGCGATTCGTCGGGACCGCGATCGTGGACCCCCTGGGCCCCGACCCCGCTCGGGCGATGCGCGAGCTCTTGCCCCGCGGCGTCCGCGCGTTTCGCATCCAGCCCCGTTATGGCAAGCAGCCGGGGCCCTCATGGCTGTCGCCCGAGGGTTACCAGGCGATGTTCGCGACCGCCGAAAAGACCGGGGCCGCGCTCTCGTGCCTGATCGATCCCGACGGATTCGCCGAGGTCGACCGCATGTGCCGGCGGTTTCCCCGCGCGCCCGTGATCATCGACCATCTGGGCCGAGTCGGTGTCGCCGGCGCGATCCGCGCGGGCGACGTTCGCGGATTATGCGCTCTGGCCAGGCATCCCAGCGTCCACGTCAAGGTGGGGGCGTTTTACGCATTGGGGAAAAAGAAGCCTCCTTATCAAGACCTGAGCCCCCTCATCCGGGAGGTTGTCCGGGCCTTTGGACCCAGACGATGCATGTGGGAGAGCGACTCTCCGTTTCAGCTCGTGAACGACCGCTATGAGGACAGCCTGGCCTTGGTCCGTGACGGCCTCCCCTTTCTGACCAAGACCGACCGCGAATGGTTGCTGGCCCGCACGGCCGAGGAAACACTGTTCCGAAAGCTCCGGGTTTGACACAACGGCCGTGCCTGGCGGTCGGTTATGCCGTAAGCGAGCCGGGAAGGCGAGCGCCCTTTCCGACCTCGGGACCGGTTGACCTTGGCGGTTCCGCGATTTGGTCGGCTTGACCTGAACCGGCCGGAAAGGCTATCCTGCGAGAAGGTTTCGACGACACATGGGGATGGGTTTCGAGCACCGTCGCGCCTGCCGGCGAGGGGCCTTTTCGAGGTAGGTTCGGATGAAGAAGTCGCCGCCAAGCAAGCGCAACCTGCCGGTTGTGCCTCCGCGTCATGAGTTTGAGCACGCCACCCCCACGGTGATCCATCACCCCGAGGAAGACATGACCGCGCTGGCCCGGGCGGCCCAGCACGTGATCGACGCGCCCGCGAAACGGCTGATGCCGTTCCTGGCGGTGGCGGTCGGCGTCTTGCTCGCGTTCGTGATCTGGAACGCGGCCGGCTCGAACAAGGGGGCTGACGCCGAGCTCTGGGCCAAGCTCGAGGCGGCCCAAAAATCCGAGGATCTCCTGAGCCTCGCCAAGGAAAACCCCGGTACCAGCGCGTCGACCTGGGCGCTTTATCGAGCCGCGGGTGATTTCTACAACCAGGCGATGCTGGACATGCCCAATAATCGCGACGTCGCGCTGCCGCTCTTCAAGCGTGCTCTCGATCTCTTTGACCAGGTCGCCACCGAGGCCCCCAAGGACTCGCCTCTTGCCCGAGCGTCGGCGCTCGCCAAGGCGCGAACCCTTGAGGCGCGTAACGAGATTCCCAAGGCCATCGAGCAGTATCGCCTGGTCGCCAAGACCTGGCCCAAGGCACCCGAGGCAACCGAAGCCTCCACCCAGGCCGCATTGCTCGAAAAGCCCGAGGCCGTCGCGTTTTACAAGGAGCTCTACTCGTTCACTCCCACCCGATTCACGCTCCCGAGCGACCCTGGCGATTCACCGCTTAAGGGGCTCGGCCTTCCCCCCGCGATCCCCGAATTGTCACCCCCATCCACGTCGGTCGACCTTCCTCCCGCGGGGGCCAAGACGATCCGAATCGCGGA
>JAKBAP010000552.1 GCA_021808995.1 Planctomycetota bacterium
AGCAAGACGTGCGAACCGGCCTCGAGAACCCGGGCCGCCAGCGGGGCGTGCGCCTCCGGCGGCAGCAGGACGTGGACCACGTCGAGCCGCTCGCCCGCCAGCATCTCCTCGAGCGATCCATACGAGGTCCCCGCCTTCCACCGCCCGGCGAAGGCCCGCGCGCGCTCGGAGTCGCGATCGCAGACCGCCGCCAGTCGCGCTCCCGCGACCGATCGCAGCGCCTTCGCATGCCAATCGGCGATATAGCCGGTTCCCAGGAAGCCAACGCTCAACGTGGATTTACTTGTGGTCATTCAATCGCCGGCGGGGCCGGTGTTAAGGTCCGCCCGCGCGGCGTTTGATCCCGCGGGCTTGTATTCGATGATCTTCCTCGGCTGTCGCCTGATCAGGCGAAACCAGTACGTCATCTGCCCAATGAACAAGGGAGATTTCGCGACCACGCAGGCTCCCGCGAACAGCCGCGAGGCGGCCGGATCCCAGCCGCGTCCCCTCGCGTACCGAAGAGTCCGCCAATAGATCAAGGGATAGACCAGGAACAAGAGCAGGCTCAGGCCCCGGCTGAAAGGCACCATCGCCAACGCGACCGCGGGAATCACAAACCCCATGATCACATTACTGCGCGTCTCCCGAACGTAGTACCGATCGGCCGACTTTCCATGAAGGTAGGCACCGTCGGCGTAGCCGTACCCCGTTCGAACCGCGCGCAGCCACCATTGCCGGAACCGGAGAATCCCCAGGTCGTGGAGCGTCATCTCGTGGTCGATCCGTGACAACTTCCATCCTAGTCGGCGAAGTCTCAGGCAAAGGTCGCAATCCTCCGACACCAGCACGGCCTCGTCGAAACCGCCAACCTGACGGAAGGCCGACACGCGAATCATGAAATCGCCGTGCGAGCCCGCGATCTCTCCGATCGGCATGTCCCACTCAAGATCGGCTAGTTGATTATAGATCGAACGATTCGGATATCGCTCGCGTCGTCGACCGGTCACGAGACCGACCTCGGGGCGCTCTTCCAGGACCGCTCGTCCCCGCTCTAGCCAACCCTCCAGCAGTTCGCAATCGCCATCCACGAATTGCACGTAACGAATCCCAGGTTGAAGCCCCAACAGGCGCTCGAAGCCCTCGTTTCGAGCTCGTGGCACTCCGATCGGTCGCGACTCGTCAAGCACGACCACCTCGGCCCCCAACGAGCGCGCCAGCTCAGGGCTGCCGTCCGTCGATCGCGAGTCGACGTAAACCACGGGAACGCCCAGTCTCCTGAGCGCTTCGAGCCCCACGCGCAGTCGTTCTCCCTCGTTTCGTCCGATCGTCACCACGCCCACGTCAGTCATTGGAAGCACCCAGACGCCCCGCGGGCGCTCGATCATGGCCTCGGGATCTTGGGCCAGCAAGGAAGTTATGCCTGAGAAAATCGCCAAGCATTCGTTCAGGCGCGACGTCTGGCTTGCGTAGAAGGCGCTGGCGAAGCCGGTAGGAGAGAAAGCCCAGGCACCACGCGAAATCCGCCGCGAGCGTCCCCGCGACTCCGAGATGCTTGCGAAAAAAACGACGTCGTGAGTCAAACCAGTAACCGGGCACGCGTCGCCGCGCCGCCTCGACCCCGGTCACGCCCGAGCTCTGGCCGGCCAGATGCACCACATGCGCATCCGGGAGATACCAGCACGGCCATCCGGCCTTCCGTGCCCGCAGACAGAGATCGACCTCTTCGAAATACAAGAAGAACCCCTCGTCGAAGAGGCCGATGTCCTCGAGCGCGGACCGGCGAACCATCAGGCTCGCGCCGCTGGCCCAGTCGCAGGGGGCGGCGGATTTTGGCGCTGGCGGGGAAACCACCCACTGCTCGAGCAGACGCGAAAGGACCCCCAATCGTGCCCCGTTCTCGAGCTCGCCCAGGATCGAGGGAAAGCGAAACGCCGAATTCTCGACCGTTCCCTCGCGATTCTCAAGCCGACAGCCGGCGAATCCCACGTCGGGGCGACCTTCCAGGAAATCGACCAGCGTCTTCATCGCGCCCGGTTTGACGATCGTGTCGGAGTTGAGCAGCCAGAGATAGTCCGGTGGCTCGGCGGAGGCCAGGGCCGGTCGGATCACCGCGTTGTTGCCGTAGGAAAAGCCACCGTTACGTTCCCGTGGCGAGACTGTCGCCCAATCCGACCAACCATTTTCCTGGATCGCGGATTGAATCCGAGGAATCGAGTCGTCTCCCGAGGCGTTGTCGGCCACCTCGACTCGGACTCGCCCCGCTCCCGCCGCCCGAATCTCAGGCTGGAGCGATCGAAGGCAATCGATCGTGAGGTTGGGCGTCCGGTAGTTGACGATCGCCACCAAGACTGTGGGCGAATGCTTCACTGCCATTGTGTCTCTCGACGTCTCCACCCGATCCTCCGTTAAACCGCGGTCGCCGTCGGCCGCGGGTCGGCGATCCGGACCAAGCCCTGGGACTCGCGAAACAGCTCGATTAACTTGCTTGTCTCGGTCTCGACGTCGTGATCCCGCGCGACCCGATCGGCCCCCGATCGGCCCATTCGATCAAGCTCGTCGGGAGCCGCGGAGAGAGCCTCGCGCATGGCCTCCGTGAGTGGCCCGACCGACCCCGCCGGAACCAGCCAGCCGTTCGTCCCAGGCTCGACTAACTCGGGAATGCCCGCGATATACGTGGTGATCACGGGCCGACGGAGTGCGAGCGCCTCCATGATCACCACGGGGAGTCCTTCCGCGAGGCTCGGCAACACAAGCGCCCTGGACTCAAGCAATTCGCGTCGCACTCCCTCGTTATCCAGGAAGCCCAGGATCCGAACCTGGCACCCAAGATCGCGCCGATCGATCAGGTCCTCGAGCTCCAGCCGCATCGGGCCATCGCCGACGATCACGAGCTGGAAATCCACCCCGTCGTCTCGCAGCCGAGCGGCCGCCTCGATCAGCAGGAATTGGCC
>JAKBAP010000090.1 GCA_021808995.1 Planctomycetota bacterium
GCTGAAACCCCGCTCTCGAATGGTCTCGCTGGTGATCTCGCTCAGACTCGCAAGGTAGGCGTTACCACGCAACTGGGCACGAGCGGGCTCTGGTAGCAGCTCCAAAAAGCGGCTCGCGATCGCCGAGCTAGTGAGGGTCACCCAGTCGATCGACCCCGCCATGATCCGATCGATCACGTCGTCGGGGAGTCGAGGGGCGTCGAGATTTTGGTAGACGGCCACCTGGTCGACCTCGGCCACCTGGCGGAGTTCGCGCTCGAGCAGGTCCCGACCTCTGTTGGCACGCGCGAGCAAGATCCGGCCTCCGCGCGCCTGCTCCGCGAGCACCCGCGCGAGCCCCTCGGATCGAAATTCGTCTGGGACCAGGTCCGCTCGGAGGTGAAAACGGGCGAGGGCCCTGGCCGTGGCCGGCCCGATGGCGGCGATCCTGGCAGCGCCAAACGCGCGGGCGTCGAGCCCTCGGTCGAGGATCCTCTGGAAGAGAAAGTCCACTCCGTTGGCGGATGCGAAAACGACCCAGTCGTAGCGAGCTAGCCGATCGATGGCGGCGTCGAGGGGGCCGAGATCGTCGAGCGCCCTGACCAAGACCATCGGTGCCGAGATGACCTCGGCGCCCAGGGCTTCGAGATCCTCGTGAGCGTGGGTTGAGAGGGGAGAATCGGGGCGAGTGACCACGATTCGCTGGCCATGCAGCGGGCGATGCTCGAACCAGGCGAGCTCGTCTCGTAGGCCGGCGACCGCGCCGATGACCAGGAGCGCGGGGGGGGCAAGGCGGATTTCACGAGCCCGCTCGGGGAGGGTCGAGAGGGTCGCGACGAGGGTTCGCTGACGAGGCGTCGACCCCCACTCGATCACCGCGGCCGGCTCGTCACGGGGTCGGCCGCGCGCGACCAGGGCGTCGCGGATGGCCTCGAGATGGGTCACGCCCATGTAGACGACCAGGGTCCCGGGAAACCGCGCGAGGGCATCCCAATCGAGCGAGCCCGGGGCGTCGGGGTCGGCATGACCGGTCACGAACGCGACCGCCGAGGCAAACGCCCTGTGCGTCACCGGGATGCCCGCGTAGGCCGGCACCCCCACCCCCGCGGTCACGCCAGGGATGATCTCATGGCGGATCCCGGCCGCGCGAAGGCTGGCGGCCTCCTCGGCCCCCCGACCAAAGACCAGCGGATCGCCCCCCTTCAGACGCACCACCCGATGGCCTAGCCGTGCTTTGTCGATCAAGAGCTGTTCGATCCGGTCCTGGCTCATCGTGCAGTGGCCGATCGACTTGCCGACACAAAGGATCTCGGCCGATGGCGACGCGAGCTCGAGCAATCGAGTGGCCGCCAGGTGATCATGGACGATCACATCGGCCTGGGCCAGCAGCTCGGCTCCTCTGCGCGTGATTAGCCCGGGATCGCCAGGCCCGGCCCCCACCAGATACACCACGCCCGGAGTCGCCATCGGCGCGTCCTTTTCATGGCCGAGCGGCAGGTCGGGATCTCGCGACCGAACCACGTTGGTTGAACCCAATCATCATGATCCCGACCTCGTAAAGCACGATCATCGGACAGGCCAGGAGCAACATACTGGTCGGGTCCTGACCTGGGGTGAGAATCGCCGCCGCGATCGCCATCACCAGGATCGCGATCTTGCGCTTGGCGCGGAAATCGTCGACCGTCAGGACGCCGATCCGCTCCAGGAAGAGCATCACGAGCGGGGTCTGGAAGGCCAGGCCGAAAATGAGCGGAAGGATCGTGGCGAACCCCATCCACTCGCTGAGCCTGAGCGTCGGCGCGACGCCCAGCCAGACATTGAACTGCAAGAGAAAGGTCATGGTCAGGGGCAAGACCAGGAAAAAGCAAAGAAAGACCCCAGCCAGGAAGAGCCCGATCGAAAAGGGAAGGTACTTGGTCACATAAGAACGTTCGTGGCGATAAAGCCCCGCGGCGACGAACGCCCAGGCCTGGTAAAACACCCAGGGACTGGCGATCACGAGCCCGCTGACGACGCAGACCATGAAAAAGATCGTCATGGTCTCGAGCGGGGCGAGGGAGACCAGGCTCTGATCGATCGGCACCGTCGAGTTCTGGACGACCCGGATCATGCCGGCCGAGAGGAACTTGACCGGGAAACTGATGGTCTTTCCCTGGAGCGATTCGGTCTCGGGGAGCTTAAGCTCGGGGGCGATCTTGCGGAGTTCGTCGGCGAAGGCTTCGGCCGGGATCGTGGCGTTGAGCTCGGGGGATTCGGTCTTGGCTTCCTCGGCGGCCTTGGTTTTCTTGTCGTATTCGTCCTTGTAAAACGTCTCGAGCGCCTGCTTGGCGGGTGCCTCCATGTTTTTCATCACCCGCCACCCGATGTCGAGGGGTGGGATGAATACGATCAGAACGCCGACGAACAGGCCGATCAAGGCCAGGATCATGCGCAGACGCAGTTCCTCGATGTGCTCGCCAAAGCTCATCGAGACCATCGATTGCTCTTCGAGAAAGAGATCGTTGTCGGAGTTCATGGAGGTGAAGCTCCCGCGCGGGAAGCGAGGCGACGGACCCCGCCTGAAGACCTGAAGAGGAAACGCGGGCCGCGTCGACCGGTCCCAAGGCCGGGGCCCTTTACTGGCAGCGCCGCGGGCCGACCTCGCGGGGACGGTCGACCAAGCGGGAGCGTATCCATCCCTAAAACGCTACCACATCCCACGCGGCCAACGCTAGGGGAGGATCCTCGCCCAGCCACAGGGGCCTCCCACTCCCCATTTCCATGAGGATCTTCGGCATCGCGACCAGGATGCCTCGCGGTCCTTCCGATCGACCCATGAAATCCTCAAGCCTCCCACGCCACGAGCTCAGGATCGGGCGGCTCTCTGGCGTTGGAAATCGAGATGGTCGAGCAGGTCGTGGCGGATGTCGCCGTGGGAATCGAAGGGGCGCTGCCGATGCATGACCAGTCGGTGGAAAAGCGTGTCGAGCGTCGGCTGCGTGAGCAAGAACACGCCAGCCAAAAACGCGCCTGGCCAGCCCAGGAACGTCGCGGCGACCGCCCCCTCGGCCACGAGCAGATGAATCGCGGGAACCAGGAACACGAGCAGTCGGCCGTGAAAGGGATACTGATGCAGGGCCGACGCCGCCAGGGCGAAGAGAATCGGCCCGACCAGGAGCCATCCGCCCCCAGGCCGGCGCCGGCCAAGGCGGATCAGGCCCACCAGGAACAGAGCCGACGCCAAAAGCGCTGAAGGAACGATACCCAGGGGTGTCACTACGTCGGCCGGGCTGTCGCAGACATTCACAAGCTGCCAGAAGACCCGCTCGACCTGATCATACGACCGCGGAGGGAGGGGCAAGAAGGCGAAATCCCACCAGTCCCAGATGAATGGCCCCTTGCTCAGGATTCGGTGCGAAAGTCGATAACAGCCGAAAAAGCTGACGCCCCAGGCCACTCCCATCGCGAGCAGGCCCAGCGTGGGGCGTCTGGGACCGCCAGGGCTCGTGGCCCAGAGATAGAGCCCCACGGTCGCGAGCGGAAACACAAGAGTATAAGAAAACCAGACCCCCACGAGCCCCAGGACCGCGAGCGCCGGGATCGCGCCCCGCCGGCGTGGTCCTCCGGCGGCGATTCGGGCCGTCAGATCCAGGGCGATCAGGGCCAGAAGCAGGTCGGTCGAGTATTGCTTGATCTCGCTGGCATAATAGACCAGCCAGTCGGCCATCGCGAAGAGGCCCTGGGCGATCGGGACAGCGCGGGGCGATCCAAACGCGATCGCGACCCGGCGAAACCAGAAGACCGAGGCGACCGAACAAATCAAGGGAAACAGCCGCCCGGACCAGCGAGGGTCGACAGGGATCCGGGCCATCAAGCGCTCGATCAACAAAAATCCGGGCGGGGCGAGCTGTTCCTCGGTGAGGGTGGAGTGAAAATCCAGGATCGGCCGGGCGGTCAGGTTCTCGAGGAGGGAAACTTCGTCTTTATAGAGCAACCGGTTATCGCTGTATTCGAGCACCCGAAGAAGGACCCCAAGGGCCAGGAAGAACCATGTGAATCCCTCACGGAGCGTTCGCCCCCAGTCACCGGTGATCGAGGGAGCGTCATGGCCGGTCGGGGTCGGTTCCATGGGGATTTCTCGGCCTGGCCGCGCCGGGTGAGGCGCCGGCGAACACGGGTTGTGGTTGAGCGTCGGGTCGCGAGCCGGTATTTTACATGATCAGCGACCGGGCGCGGATGCGCCTGGCGATCTTGTCGATCACGTCGGGGGAGAACGCGAATGGGCTTGTTAGCAGGGAAGAAGGGGCTGATTTTCGGAGTCGCCAACGAATTCAGCATCGCCTGGGCGATCGCCAAGAAAGCGCACGAGGAGGGGGCGCTCCTCGGTTTCACCCATCTTCCCGGCGACAAAATGGAGCGCAGGGTACGCAAGGTCGCGGAGCCGATTGGCGCCAAGCTGATCACCCCCTGCGACGTGCAATCGGACGGGGACGTGGCGAGGGTGTTCGCTCTGGCGGGGGAGGCGCTTGGCCCGCTTGATTTCGTGATCCATTCCATCGCGTTTGGCCCGCGCGAGGATATCCAGAAGCCGTTTCTGGAATCCAGTCGAGAAGGCTTCAAGATGGCCATGGACGTGAGCGTCTATTCGCTAGCCCTGGTCTCGCGGCACGCGGCCCCATACATGACCAAGGGGGGCTCGATCGTCACGTTGACCTATTTCGGTGGTGAGCGGGTCGTTCCCGGCTATAACCTGATGGGAGTCTGCAAGGCGGCCCTTGATGCCTCGGTCAAATACCTGGCTCATGATCTGGGGCCCAAGCAGATCCGGGTCAACGCGATCTCGGCCGGGCCAGTGAAGACGTTGGCGGCCTCGGCGGTGGGTGATTTTGACAAGCTGGCGGGACTCTACGAGCTGTCAGCGCCCATGGACCGAAATATCGAGCGAGAGGAAGTGGGATCCGCTGGGCTGTTCCTGATCTCGGATCTCTCGAGCGGGATCACCGGGGAGATCATGCACGTGGATTGCGGCTATAACGTGATGGGCTCGCCGGGTCGCGCGATCGAGAAGGTCAAGTCGCTGTTCCTAGCGAAGGTCCAAGCCACGAACCCCGACCTCGCGGCCAAGCTGCGCGACGACGACGAGATCAAGCGGCTGTGAGCGAGCCCCACGAACAAGCGACCCCCGCGGGCATCGGCTTGATTGAGCGCCAGGGCCGGTTTCTCGTCCGCGAGCGCCCCGCTGGGACCGTTTACGGGGGCTATTGGGAGTTTCCCGGCGGCAAGTGCGAGCCTGGCGAGACCCCGGAGCAAGCGGTGGTTCGCGAGTGCCTGGAGGAAACCGGCCTGGCGGTGGCGGTGAAACGACGACGCCGGGTCGTCCTCCACCGCTATCCACATGGGCTTGTGGAGCTCTCGTTTTTCGATTGCGCGCTCGCCAACCCGGCCGCCGAGCCGGGTGACGAGACCGGGTTTGCCTGGGTCGAGGCCGAGTGCCTGCTCACCCTCCGGTTTCCCGAGGCGAATGAGCAGGTCGTGGTTGAGCTCGAGCGCGAGTCGCGCGGGTGAGGCTCAGGGGACCGGGTTGGGGTTGAGCGGGATCGGGGGCTCGCGGTCGACGACATTGTCGATGAGGCCGTACTCGCGTGATTCCTCGGGCGACATGAAGCGGTCTCGATCGGTGTCGTCCTGAAGGCGTTCGAGGCTCTGACCCGTGTGCTTCTGGTAGATCAGGTTGAGCTGTTTTTTCATGCGGATGAATTCCTCGGCATGGATCATGATGTCGGTGGCGGTCCCTTCCATTCCGGCCAAGGGCTGGTGGATCATGATCCGGCTGTGGGGTAGGGCATTGCGCTTGCCCTTGGCGCCGGCGGCGAGCAAGAGCGACCCCATGCTGGCACACTGACCGATGCAATAGGTCGCGACATCGCACGACACCCACTGCATGGTGTCGTAGATCGCCATCCCGGCGGTCACGCTGCCGCCGGGGCTGTTGATGTAGAGATGGATGTCGGACTTGGCGTCTTGATGGGCCAGCACGAGCATCTGGGCGACGACGAGGTTGGATACGACGTCGTCGATCGCGGTGCCCAGGATGATGATGCGGTCCTGAAGCAGGCGGGAATAGATATCCATCGCCCGCTCTTCACGACCGCTCCGTTCGATCACGATCGGAACTAGTGGCATGATGACTGACCCTTGGAGAAATTGAGCCAAGCAAGGTCGGGACCCGCGGCCGACCGGGGATCTGGCTAGGACGCGGGGGGTAGGGCTCCCTTTTCGGTGCCGGGGATCCGACCGACGACTTCATCGACGAGGCCATACTCCTTGGCCGCCAAGGCGGTCAGATAGCGGTCGCGCTCGGTATCCCTGGCGACGCGCTCGAGGGGTTGGCCCGTGTGCTGGGCGAGGATCTCGTTAATCACCTGTTTGCTACGGATGATTTCCTCGGCCTGGATCTCGATGTCGGAGACCTGGCCTCCGACCTGGCCGTAAGGCTGGTGGATCATGATCTTGGAGTGGGGTAGGGCGAACCGCTTCCCCTTGGAGCCGCCGGCGAGCAGGACGGCCGCGCCCGAGGCCGCCAGCCCGATGCAATAGGTCGCGATCGGGCATTCGATGAACTGCATCGTGTCGTAGATCGCCAGCGTCGAGGTCACGCTGCCGCCCGGGCTGTTGATGTAAAAGCTGATCCCCTGACTGCGATTTTCATACTGAAGAAACAGGAACTTCATCACGGCGTTGTTGGCGGCGGCGTCGTTGATGACCCCTTCGAGAAACACGATGCGGTTCTCGAGCAAGAGATCGCCCAGCGTCATCTGCCGCTGACGCGCGTAATCGCGATAGCGCTGGTTGAGCGGATCGGCAAGCGGATGTTCACGCGGCATGAAACAGTCCTGTGTCCTGTGGAGCATTCAATCGAGGTCCTGGTGACGTCGGTCAGGACGCCACCAACCTGGCGCGGGGGAGACCGCTGGCCCGAGTGGGGCAAGCGCCTAGGATTGAGCGGCCGGGGCGTCCGGCTCGGCCGCGGTCGACTCGGGGGGCGGGACCGCCGACTGATCGAGGGTCTCGATGTCCTCGTCGAGGCTGGTCTTGGCGACCGCGAAGTCCTCGAACGTCGCGTATCCCAGGATCCGGTCGATGACTTTCTGGTCGAGAATTTTCTCGGCCAACGATTCCAGGGAGTTTTCCTTTTCCAGACGAGCCCGAACGCGCCGGGGACTCTCGTCGGTGCGATTGGCGATCGACTGGATCTCGAGCTCGACGTCGTCGTCCTCGACCTTCACGTCCTCGGCCTCCGCGATCTTGGCCAGGATCAGGAATTCCTTGAAGGTACGGAGGGTCGATTCGTGCGCGTTGGCCCGGATCTGGGCCGACTGAGCCCGGATGTCCTGGTCGCTGATGCCCTCTTGACGAAGCTGGCCGACCAGCCGGGCGACGGTATTCTGTTCCTCGCGAGCGACCAGGTCCATGGGGAGATCGAAGGGGGTCGCCTTGAGAATCCCATCCATGATCTGCCGACGCATGATCTGTCGCGATTCCGTCTCAATTCGCCGCTCGAGGGCTCGCCTGACCACCGATCGGAGCTCCTCAAGATCATCAAAACCGATCGTCTTGAGGAACGCCTCGTTGGTTTCGGGGAGCCGCATGCACTTGAGGTCCTTGACCTCGACCCGCAGGGTAATGGTCGCGGACCGCAGCTCGGGATCGACGACCACCGAGCCCAGAGTCGCCTCGACATCGCGAGTCTCGCCGACGCTCGCGCCGGTCAGGATCTCGCCAAAGCGGGGAGACGACCCGTCCTGGAAGCGAAGTTCGGCGGGGATCCGGAATTGGAGTTCGGGGTGCTCGCTGAGCACGCGGCCGTCGGCGGCGAGGAAGGTGACGCTGGCCGTAAGGTAATCGCCAAGCTCAGCCGTCCCCTCGAGCTTGGGAACGATCTGGCCGTAACGCCCCAGGAACCGGGCGACTTGCTTGTCAACGTCCACGTCGGTGAACTCGACAATCGGCCGGCGGACCGTGAGGGCCTTGTAGTCGGGAAGACTGAACTGAGGACGGACCTCGATGTCCATCTCGAAATCCATCGTCCCCTCGTCGGGAAGGTCGATCGCGCCGACGTCGAGCCGGGGCTGGGCCATCGGCTCGAGCTTGTAATCCTCGTCGACCTGCTTGAGCGAATTGGTCAAGAGCGTGGTCTTGACCTCTTCCGAGAGTTCCTTGCGGAATCGTTTGATGAAGAGCTGCCGGGGCGCGCGGCCAGGGCGAAAGCCAGGAATGGCGGCCTCGCGACGCAGGCGATTGAGCGAGTCGTCAAGCTGACGATCGATCTCGCCACGCGGGATCGTGATCTTCAGATGCTTCTTGCAGGGGCCGACATCCGTGATCGCGACCTCGAGATCCATCCGGCGAGGTGACTCGGGTTCGGCCGAAACCTCGGCGTCGGTGGCCGGGGCGATATCGATTTCAGATTCAGACGAGGTCATTGGGGAGCGATTCCTCTCGCGACAAGGACAGCGCGATCCGCCGTCACCTCCTCGCGGCGATCAAGCGAAAACCCGCCAACCTCGGATGCTTCACATTCACCAAAAGAGCGGGAGATGGGATTTGAACCCACGACAACCACGTTGGCAACGTGGCGCTCTACCCCTGAGCTACTCCCGCTTAAGGCCCCATTCGCGCTCGGAGGGGCAATCCTGCGACCGAGCTCGAGATCGGACTTAATTCCGGTCGAAAAGCGTCCCGGCAGGTCTTAGTATAGAGACGTCGAACGGGATTGCAAGTCGTCTTCCCCAAGCAGTCGGCGGCGCGGGCGTCGAAGAGCGAGATCCGGGACCGCTCGCGCGTTTCTTGCGTCCTGGCCTAGGACACGATAGGTTATGTGGGGGTTCGACCATCTCGCCGGTTTTGAGATTTCCCGGGGCTCTTTCGACAGAGATTTTCCGCGATGAATTATGTACTCCAGGTTGTACGCGGGCGCAGTACGACCGCGACGCTGAAGCTCGCGCCGGGCGTCACGACCGTGGGGCGGCACGACGACTGCCTGATCCGGGTCAAGTCGTCGCAGGTCAGCCGCCGGCACTGTGAATTCTTCGAGGCCTCGGGCAAGCTCAACGTCCGCGATCTCGGCAGTTCCAACGGCACCTATGTCAATGGCAAGCGGATCACGGGCACCAAGGAAATCCAGCCCGGCGACG
Source organism: Planctomycetota bacterium (assembly GCA_021808995.1). GTDB lineage: Bacteria > Planctomycetota > Planctomycetia > Isosphaerales > Isosphaeraceae > JAKBAP01. Next base: position 9,153 of record JAKBAP010000090.1, read on the forward strand.
AGTTGACAGTGGGCTCGATCACGCTCCGAGTGGCCGCGGCCGGTGCGCCGGGCTCCAGCCCTGGCTCCTCGCCTCAACCAGTCAAGGCAGGGGATACGGCGATCGTCGACGCCGTTCCGATCCCGTCCGAGGACGACGCCGAATTCGAGCTCGAATTCGACGACGAGCCCGTCGTGGAGCTCGACGTCATCCCTCTCGCCAGCGAGGCCGAAAAGGCCCCCACGCCCACGCCGCCCCCTGCCAAGGGCGCGAAGGCACCCCCAGACACCCCGGCACCCCCCAAGAATGGCGACGAGGACGAGGCCATCGGGCAGTTCCTCCTCGATCTGAAGCTCGACGACGACTAGGCGGAATCAACCCGGCAGGCCAGCTCACGCTCCAACCACGCTGAAGCGAGCACGCACGCATTGGCGACACCTGGGACGAACGCAAGCACACAGCCTCCATCGGGCCAGCCACTCCGCGGGACCGACCGGCGCGAACCACCAAGCGTGGGTCTGACCAAGGTCTCATTCACAGGAGACGTGGATCCTCGCCAAATCAGCGACAAGAGCTTGCCAAAAAAAGGCTCATTGCCTCTAATGTGACTTAGGATTGCCACCACGAACGCGCTAGGATTCAGCGAGTGATCAGGAATCAAAGCCGGTGACGAGGACGTTGCCAGGGATACCGGGTTGTTGGACTTTTGCATCTTTCCCGACAATCACATTGATTTCTCCGCGAATTCGCTTTAAATAGCCCTAGTGCTCGTCGGTGTCAAACGTCGTGTGGGGCACTCGCGACCCTATTGGTCGAACGAATCATTCGAACGTGGGATTCTTGTCCATGGCACGTCGGAAGACTCTTCCAGAATCGGTCCAAACCAAGCATGCCCTGGCGGAACGCCTGGCTGCGCTTCGGGCCGAGCTGCACGGTGAACGGGGCGGGCCGGAGATGGCGCGACGGCTCGGGATTCCTGTTCGTACCTGGTACAATTACGAGGCTGGCGTGACGGTTCCGGCCGAGGTCGTGCTGCGAATCATCGAGCTCACCTCGGTCGAGGCGTCGTGGCTGCTCTCGGGCCAAGGAACGAAATTTCGCCATTCCCGGCCCGCCCATCGCGAGGGTCTGGAATCGCCGGCCACCACGATTGGGGCGCTCTTGCGCACGGCCCTCGAGCTCCTGGAAAAGGAAAAGTCCGAGGCTGACCAGGCCGCTCCGCCCACCTTCGGGCACGAATTAGATGGCGAGATCGGCACTGGCGATCACGGCACGCTGAATCGCGAGTCCCGGCTCCCTGAACCCACCTCGAACGGCCTCGGCCGCAACGGATACGCCGCGAGCCAGTCTCACGGGGAGTGGGAAGATGCCGAGCGCGAAAATCGCCGGATCGTGGTGCGTGGCGATGCCATGGCACCCATCGTCGCCGAGGGCGCGACGATCTATTACGCCAAACATGAAGAGGACATCCGTCAGCTCGATGGCAAGATGATCGTCGCCTGGCTGGATAATCAACCCGAGGTTCGCTGGTTTCAAAACTGCGGCCGTTTCGCCTTGTTGCGAGCTGAAAATCCCTCCACCGCGCCGCACCAGGTTTTCGTGGACCTTGAGGACGAGCGCGGGCGGCCGCGGTTTCGCCGGGTGCTCTGGATCAACACGCCCCACTGACGGGGCGATTCGGCCGCGACACGTCGCCTCTTGCCCTCTCAGGCGAGGGTTTGCCAGGCGAGATGTACGGGGTGGCATGGGAGGACCAGGATCTTGCCGTCGCCGATGCGACCCGTTCGTGCGGGTCCGGCGATCGCCGCGAGGGCTTCCTCGGCGTGTTTCTCCTCGACAAAAACGGCGAATTCCACCTTGGGCACGAACGACGAGTCGTATTCGCTCCCAAGATAGCGTCTGAGGCGGTTCTTTTGCCGGCCGTACCCCATCGCCTCTCGCACCGTCCCGCCCAGGACCTCGACCGAGCGAAGAGCCTCGAGAACGGCGGCCGCGCGAAACGGCTTGACGAGCGCGATAATCTGCACGACCGGCCCCATTCCGACCAGGCCCCGATCGGAGCCATCACCCGGCTCGGTTCCGGTTTCCTCACTCGCCTGGACCATGACCAACCCCTCGCGACCGACTCCCGGCCTCGCGCGTCTTGACATCACGCGCGATCGCCACGAAGATTCACTGCTCATGATAAACACTGTCCGCGCTTTCGTCTCCAGGGGTCAATCGATGAAGCGGGCGTTCGCGATGCTGGCAGGCGTGGGTCTAATCCTCGGAATGGGCTGCGGGAATTACGATTTAAGGCTCAGCAAGACTCTCGAGGAAATGCGCTATCGCAAGCGGCTCGACGACAATCTGATCCCGGTCCCGACCAAGGGCCGGCTGGAACAGCTCGCCATCTTCGTTCGTCCCCCCCTTGATCTCCAGGGACCGACCCAGACCTTTGGGATGACCGTGCTCGAGCCCGGCCGTTTCGACGTGGAGAATAGCTTTATCGATCAAGACAAACAGGAGAGCCTGCATTTACTCGCACGGGTCAAGCAACCCAAGAGCCCAACCACCAAGAAATCGGCGACCACGGCGGCCGAGGCGACCCGCGGCGACTTCAGAACCGAAGTCGTCGAAATCGTGAAGAGCGTTTATGGCGCGGATGTGGAACTGAATCAGTTCAAGGACGAGACCAAGAAGCACGGCAATCACTCGAACACCTTCAAGACCAAGACAATCGACCTCGCCGCCAAGAAGGTCCAGGTCTACTTTTACGGTGATAAGACCAAGCCTTACGAGGTCGCCCTGATCTTTGAATATCCAACCGCTGAACACGCCGCCCTGAATCCCAGGATCAGCCTCAGCCTGGAGGCGTTCGCCGTGGGCGAGGCCGCGAAGAAGGCGTTCGCCGGCGGTGGTGACATGGAAGCGGGCGAGGAAGGCGACGGCGGGGGAGGATCAGGCGCCGCTCCGCCAATCTAAGCGCTAACAGCTCCCACCAACCAGGGAAATCGCGATCGCGGGCCCTCTCGGCTCGGCGAATTCCCTGGCCCAGGCAATCAGCCCACCGACCAAAGCGCCTCCGACAGGTCCGCCCGCGAGACCTCGAGCTCAACCGGCTCCGTGGCCGTCAGCTCATCACGCAGGATCGTCACGCCGGCGGGGGCTTCCACACCGATGCGCACCTGGTTGCGATCGATTCGCACGATCGTGATGGCGACGTCCTTCCCGATCAAAATCCGTTGCGAGGGCTTCCGGCTCAAGACCAACATTTCCACCTCCGTGCAATCCATGTTGCTGTCAGACCCGTGTCACTCACGGTCATGTCGCATACCCTGAGTTCATCGAAGCTCGCCGGTTAATCGCGACAACGACTTGAGTGAATTTTCCTGAAGCGTCACCAGTCCCAGGAACAGAGCTCGATTCTCAGTCACTCATTTTTTAGGCTCAATCGACCCAAGCAGGCGCTTCGCCTTTTCAACCTCGGCACGCAAGCTCCCGGGTAGGTGTGCTTCAATCGACCTGGCCCGTTCCAGGAACGTCCGCGCCAGCCGCTTGGAATTCGAGTGCCTGCCTGCTTGTTCATAGGCCCAGGCCAGCGCGCTCAATGTCGCCAGGCTGTCGGGATGATCCACGCCGAGCCGAGCCTCCCGCAACGAGAGCGTTTTTTCAAAGAGGCGAATCGCCTCGGTTGACCGGCCCGCACGGGCGAGGGCTCGCGCCAGACCATGCATGGAACTCAGCGTGGTGGGATGATCTTCCTCGAGCTTGGACTTGAGGTTTTCGAGAGTTTGTTGATGGAGCGCGATGGCCCGATCGACCTGGCCGAGGGCTTCGAGGGCACGGCCCAGGTTGTTCAGGGTGACTAGGGTGGTGGGGTGGAGGGGGCCAAGCTTGGCCTGAAGGAGCGCCAGCGTTTTTTCGTGGAGCGGGACCGCCTTTTCCGGGTGGCCGGAGGCGGCATGGGCGACAGCCAGGTTGTCCATGATCGTGAGGGTGTCGAGGTGATCGTCGCCGAGCTTGGTCCTGACGATCGCGAGAGCCTGTTGTTGGAGCTCGACGGCCTCCGGGATCCGGTCGGCCTGCCAGTAGGCCACGGCCAGGTCGTTGAGCGATTCGATGACTGAGGGGTGATCCCCCCCAAGAATGGCGGTTCGCCTGGCGAGGGTCGTTTCCAGGATCGGGATCGCCTGGTCGAGACGGCCCGCGTCCTGAAGGGCTTGAGCTCGGCCGTGGAGCGACTCGAGGGTGTCGGGATGATCGTCGCCGAGGAGCCGTGATCGGGTCTCCCGGGAGCGATCAAAGGCGGCCAGGGACTCCTTCGCCATGCCCAGTCCGATGTAGGTCTTGCCAATGGCGGCCAGGAGGGTGGCGCTCATGAGCGGCTGGTCGCCGGCCGAGCGATCGAGATCTTGAACCGCCTGGTCGAGGAGGTCAACGACCTTGATGGCCCGGCCGTCGACCGTCGGGTCGGGCTTGCGAAACGCCGACACCAGAAATCGTAAGGTCGATTCGGCTCGATCCCGCTCCTGTGAGGCGATCCGTTCGTGGCTTAACGCCGAGGCACGCTGTTCGCGGGCGTTATGCCATGCAAGCGAAAGCAGCGGAACCGCGACCGCGAGCGAGATCAGCGCGACACCCGACGCCGCCACGGAACTGGCGACCAACGGGTAATGCCGGCGAACCCAGCGCCTCAGTCGGACCGTCCAGGGATCAGGCCAGGCGGAGACGGGCTCATCGGCCAGGAAATGCTCGATCTCGATTCCCAGCGCCTGGGCCGTGGGATAGCGCATGGCCGGGTCGGTCGCCATGGCGCGCAGACAAATGGCCTCGAGCGCGGCCGGGGCTCGTCGATTGAGCTCGCGAGGGGGAGTGAATCGCCCGTCGCGCACGTCGTCGAGAATGTCCTCGAGCTCTCCCTCGAACGGCCGCCGATCGGTGAGTAAAACGTAGAGAGTCGCCCCCAGACTATAAATGTCGCTCGCGGGTCCGACCGACCGATGGTCTCCGACGGCCTGCTCCGGGCTCATATAAGCCGGCGTGCCGACGGCCTGACCGATCATCGTTCCCGGCTCTCCCTCCAGCGGACGAACGATCGTCTCTCGCGAGGATGACCCCTCGCCTTCCGATCCACCGACGAGCTCAGGGCCCGACATCGGCCTGGCCACCCCCCAATCCATCACCAGGGTCTCGCCATACGGGCCAAGCATGATGTTGCTGGGCTTCAGGTCGCGGTGGATCACGCCCCGGCTATGGGCGTACGAGATCGTGTCGCAGACATCGATGAACCGCCGCAACAGCCATCGGAACTCGAGGCTCGCGAAATCCTTGGTCCCCGCGTAAAACCGATGGATCGCGGTCGCGAGATCCTCGCCATTGATAAACCGCATC
>JAKBAP010000553.1 GCA_021808995.1 Planctomycetota bacterium
CCGCGGAGAAAGGCGCGTCGGGTCACCGGCTCGAAAGCGCGATCTCTTTGCATCGTGTGAACCCTCGACATTGCAATCACTCCACCTTGTCGCTGTCGAATCGCTTGTTCCGGAACTGCGGGCTGGCGACGATCACGTCGACCAGCGAACTGAAACGGCCACCGTCAGCGCTCAGGCGGGCCGTCATGGCCTCGATGGTCAGGTCGTCCGAGGGGATCAGGGTCCGGCCGAGGGCATAAGCCAGGAGTTTGCGGCGGAGGTTTTCCTCGAACGCCGCGAGCCGCGCCTTGTGCAAATACGATCGGAGCCCCTCGAGCCCGACCCCCTCGCCACCGTCGGGAAATGGGACGCGAGCGTCGACAGTCCGGCCGCCGAGGTCGACCGTGCGTGCCTCTCCGGTCGGGCCGTAGCCCTCGAACGCCAGGCCGAACCCGTCGAATCGCGCGTGGCAGCCCGCGCAAGCCTTGTCCGAGCGATGGCGGGCAAGGGTCTCGCGGAGCGTGAGATCGCCGAGCTTCGCCTCGTCATCAGGCAGGGTTGGGACGTTCGCCGGTGGCGCGGGGATGGCCTCGCCAAGCAGCCGTTTGACGACCCAGTAGCCACGCTTGACCGGGCTCGTTCGGAGGCCCGGCGAGTTTTTCGTGAGAAAGACCGCCATCGGCAGGAGGCCGCCACGACCGAACCGAGTCGCGTCGTCGACCCGGACCCATCCCTCACCAGGAGCGGGCATGCCATAGTGCCGGGCAAGCGGGGCGTCGACGAAAGTATGCTTGCCGTCGAGAAATTCCGTCACGGGGCGATCGTTTTGAACCAGGTCCACGAAGAACCGGATCGGCTCCTCGAACATCGATCGCCGGAGCGCGTCGTTAAACGATGGGAACCGGCCGCGATCGACACCGTTGTGTTCCTCGAATCGACGGAAGTCGAGCCAGTTGCCGGCGAACTCGGCGGCGAGGCCGCGAACGCGATCATCGTGAAGCATCCGCCGGGCCTGACTGGCCAGGACCCCAGGCTGGCCGAGGTCGCCCGCGGCGGCGTGCGAGAGCAGCTCCTGGTCGGGCATGCTCGCCCAGAGAAAGTAGCTGAGACGGCTAGCCAGGTCATGGTTCGAGAGCGGCCGGATCGCGCCCCCCCTGCCCGGCAGGTCGACCCGATAGAGGAACCGCGGCGACATGAGAACGCCCGTGACCGCGTCACGGACGGCGTCCTCGTGTGAGAGCCCGTCGTCCTTGCGAAGCGATCGATAAAAGTCGGCGACGCCGCGCCTGTCCTCGGGCGAGAGCGGTCGGCGGTATGCCCTTTCGGCGAAGGCCTGAATCGCCTCGACATGGCGCGGCTCCGCCTCGATCCGATCGCGCTCGACCCGGCGAATTGTCTCGCCGATGATCCGGAACTGGTCCTCGATGGCGCTGATCGCCTGATCGCTTGCCCCCACCTCGCGAGCCTTTGCCAGGTAGACCTTCGCGAACCGTCCCATCTTGGCGGGAGAGCTCGCGTCCTGATCCTCGGCCCGGACGAAATCGAACCGACCGTCGCCCCGCAGAAAGCCGGTCTCCGCGCGCTCGTACCAGAGATAGCTCGAGTACTGGCGCATCGGAGCGCCGGTGATCATGTCAAACTCACGCCAGAGCCGGTCCAACTCGCGGCGGCCGTCGTCGTCGAGCAGGAGCTCGGAAAGCGGGCCATCGTCGCGAAAATAGCCCGTCATGCTATGAAAGCCGGCGCTCAGCAATCGGCCGGTGTTGTGCGTGTCTTCCTTGGCCAGGTAAATACGTCCCCGCTCGGAGACGAAAAAGGCGTCGGGAAAGATCCGGCAGAAGGGCTCGAAGGTCCGCTCGAAGCGTTTGAACTCCTCGGCCGATTTGGGGACGGCGAGTGCCTTCGCCGCCGATTTCGTGAGCCCCAATCCATCGACCTGGATCTTCTCGGCCCCGCCGGCGTATCGCATGCGATTCTCGGCGATCCGCCGGTTTTTCCAGAGTACGAAAGGCTGCGTCCCCTCGCTGATTCGCCTGGCGCGCAGGTTGGGGACCTCCGGCACGAGCCGCCGGCGAAGCGCGACGACAAAGTCCCGCATCCGCTTGCAACCGTCGCGAGCCGCCTCCTCTTGGTCTCGATCTGGCGGGAGCGCGCGCCACATCGCCTGGAGCGCGGCGATTGGACCGACCTCGGCCCCGGGCGATTCGAGGGTCTTCCAGAGGGTGGCGAGGTATCCTCGGCTGAGCCCTTGATCGTCGGCGAAGGCGGCGAGCGGGCGGAGGGGTGCTCCCGGGGGATTTCGGCGTTGGAATCGCCAGGCGGCGAGGAAATACTCCGCGTAGTCGGTCTTCTGTCGGCCATAGAATTCGATGACGCGGCGGACGCAATACTTATCGCGATCGGTATCGGCGAGCATCGGGTGGGGGGCGAAGCCGAGTCCGTCGGTTGTCAGGACCACGTGCTCGGCCACCCGCCGGGCGGCCTCGAGGTATTTCTTGAGCAGGGCCGGCGACATGGTGAGCGACTCGGCCGAGTTGTCGAAACCAGCCTCGTTGGCCGGGTCCACCGGGAACTCCTTGGTCGGGCGGATATCGACGCCGGTCAGGTCGCGGATCGTATTGTCGTACTCGGCGTTGCTCAGCCTGCGAGCGGGGACCGAGCCAGGGTCGCCGGCGTGGCGGGCGGCCTCGAGCCTTCGCGCTGATCCAATCCAGGCGATGACGGCGTCGCGTGCCTGGTCGCTGGGTCGCCGCGACACCTTGGCCGGCGGCATCGCGTCGGATTCAAGCTGCTCAAGGACCTGCTCCCAGCGATCGAGGGCTTTCAAGGCCGATTCCGCGGTCGCTAGCGCGCTCAGGTCCACGTCCCCCTTGGGCGTATCCTTCCCGTGGCAACGGAGACAATAGCTCTCGAGAAACGGGCGGACCTCGTCCGGAACCGCGTC
>JAKBAP010000091.1 GCA_021808995.1 Planctomycetota bacterium
CATCCCGACGAGCATCGCCTGGTCGGTGTCGAGGCGACCCATGAGCCGCCGAACCGCCTCGTCCGAGCCGACAAGGGCGCTGGGCTCGGGGTCGCCCGACTCGAGCAGGTCGAAATCGTCGGCGATGAGAACCTTACGCGACGAACGATGAGCTTCTAGCCGGTCGATCTCCGGCTCGGTCGGCGGAGCGCGTCTGACTCCGCGCCCTCCGCGCTTCACGGCGTCCCGACGTCTTCGCTGGTCGACGATCTCTTGAGCGATGGCCTTCCGTAACAGCCCGTTGCAGCCGTGGAATCCATTCACGGATTTCAGCTTTCCCTTGGCAACGTCATCAAGGAGCATGAGAAAGCCGCTCTGGACGGCATCCTCAGGGGCGTATTCGGACTCGGGAGTCCGCGCTCGCCGCAACAGGCGCTCAGCGAACGTGACGAGCCTCCCGTAGTTGAGACGGAACGATTCGGCGAACATCACGATTGTGTGTGTGTAACTCGATTCAGAATTGTGGTCGGGTTGCATACTCCGCCTTCGATGGGCAAAGGAGTCCCGGTCGAGAGCCCGGCCAGCCGACGCGGCGAACCGCGAGAATATCAGTCCGAGAGCTTGGATTCAATCGTGAGGTAATCTCTCCAAGCGTGTTTCTCGTATTCCAGGGCGCGCCGATCTTGAGCCGTCGGTCGACTCTGGAGATCGAGCCCCGTCACCGCGACCCGCCGCGCTCTTGCAGTCCCGACGCCCGTGACTAAAATTTCAATTGAAACTGAAAGGGCTGGCGGGGATTGAAGGAGGAGGCGTGGGATGACGACGGAACCGTTGCGGGTTGGGGCGGTCAGCTATCTGAACGCCAAGCCGCTCTATCACCGGATGGAATCCATCGCTCCCGAGGTGATGCTGTCGATGGATGTACCGAGTCGCCTGGCCGAAAAGCTGGCGGCTGGCGAGGTCGACGTTGCCTTGATCCCTTCGGTCGAGTATCTGCGGGGCTCGGGCCGGGGATACCGGATCATCCCGGGGTTCGCGATCGCGGCTCGGGGCCCGGTGCTGAGCGTGAAGCTCTTTACCCGGACACCCTGGAATCAAATCGACCGGCTGGCGCTCGACGCGGGCTCGCGCACCAGCCAGGCGCTGGCCCAGATCTGGCTGTGGCTCGCCCATGGAGTCCGGCCGGCCGTCGTGGAGGAATTGCCACTGGGGGTCTCGGCCCTCGAATGCACCGCCGATGCCGTGCTCGTCATCGGCGATCGGGCCATGCGCGTGCCGGAAGCGCCGTTTCAGGACTCGGTCGATCTGGGCGAGGCATGGTATCGGATGACGGGGTTGCCCTTTGTGTTCGCGCTCTGGGTGGCGCGAGCTGGCGTCGAGCTGGGCGACCTTCCCAGCGTCCTCGAGCAATGCCGCGCCCTAGGCCTGGCGGAAGCGCCCCTGTTGGCCGACATCCACGGGCAACGGCTGGGACTCGAATACGCGACGTGTTACGATTATCTGACCAGGGTGTTGTCGTACGATCTCGGCCCACGAGAGCTCGCCGGCCTGCGGCGATTCGCCGAGCTGGCGGCCGAGCTGGGGCTGGTCAACGAAGGAGTGCAATTTGTCTTCCACGACGACCGCGATCTTGTCAAGCGCGGCTAACGGCCGACGGCTCAGCCCCGACGAAGGGGTGGCGATCCTGCGCTCGGCCTCGCTGCTCGAGCTGGGGCAGACCGCCGACGCGATCTCCCGGCGGCTGCACCCCGAGCCGTATCGCACGTTTAACATCGATCGCAATATCAATTACACCAACGTCTGCACGGCCGTCTGCGATTTTTGCGCGTTCTATCGCAAGGTCGACCATGCCGAGGCTTACGTCCTCGACCGCGATGTCCTCCTGGGCAAGATCCAGGAGACCGTCGAGCTTGGCGGCGATCAGATCCTGATGCAAGGGGGTCTTCATCCGCATTTTAAGCTCGAATGGTACGAGGAACTGCTCCACGACATCAAGACCGCGTTTCCCCAGGTCAATGTCCATGGCTTCAGCGCGCCTGAGATCCACCATTTCACCAAGGTCTCGAAGCGCCCGCTCAGGGAGGTTCTGGAACGGCTGAAGGCCGCCGGATTGGGGAGCCTGCCCGGCGGCGGGGCCGAGATCCTGGTCGACCGCGTTCGCAAGGCGTTCACCCGCGGCAAGGTCATGACCGATGACTGGCTGAAAGTTCACCAGGTCTGGCACGAGCTCGGAGGTCGATCGACGGCGACCATGATGTTTGGCCATATCGAGACCCTTGAGGAACGTGTGGAGCACCTCGAGCGGGTACGCCGGCTTCAGGACCAGACGGGGGGGTTTACGGCGTTTATTTCGTGGACCTTTCAACCCGACAACACCGACATGGCCGACGTCCCCCCCGCGGGTTCGTTTGAATATCTGCGGACCCAGGCCCTTTCGCGGGTCTATCTCGATAACGTCCCCAATATCCAGTCGTCGTGGGTGACGCAGGGCCAAAAGATCGGCGGGCTGGCCCTTTTCTTTGGGGCCAACGACATGGGGAGCCTGATGATCGAGGAAAACGTCGTGGCCTCGGCGGGGACGGTCTATCACCTGTCTCTTGAGCAAATCAAGCGCGCGATTCGCGAAGCCGGCTACATCCCGCGCCAGCGTAACGTATTCTATGAATATATCGACTCCGAGCCCGCCCCAGCCCTGGCGGCGATCGCCGGTTGAGGTTAACGAGCGGGATTTCGATCTTAAGGTCAACACCGTCGCGACCAAGCGGAATCGTTGATTCGCCGCGGGTCGGGGCCCTCCTCGAGAGACCAGCGTGATCCAGGTTGAACGCCTCTGCAAGCGGTTTCTCGATTATGAGCGTGGCTGGAAAAGCGCGGTCGAGGACGTGTCGTTCGACTGCCGGCCCGGGGAGATCCTGGGGCTATTAGGTCCCAACGGAGCGGGCAAGACCACGACCCTGCGGATCCTCTCGACCGTCCTGCGTCCGACGTCGGGCCGGGCGATCGTGGCCGGGCACGACGTGGTCGTCGATCCCCAGGGGGTGCGGGCGAATATCGGCTATATGTCGGCCTCGACCGGCATCTACGACCGGATGACCGCGTGGGAGCTGGTGGAGTATTTCGGCCGCCTGTACGGGATGGGGCGGGGGCCGCTTCGCGAGCGCATGGAGACGATCTTCGACTGGCTCAAGATGAACGACTTTCGCGACGTCCTGGGCTCGAAGATGTCGACCGGGATGAAGCAAAAGGCCTCGATCGCGCGCACCATCGTCCACGATCCGCCGGTGCTGATTTTCGACGAGCCGACCTCGGGGCTCGACGTGCTGGTGGCGCGAGCGGTCTTGCAAAAGATCCTCGAGCTCCGCGACTTAGGCAAGACGATCGTTTTCTCGACCCATTCGATGCACGAGGTCGAGAAGCTCTGCTCGAAAGTCGCCGTGATCTACAAGGGGCGGCTTCGCGCGACCGGGTCGCCGGGGCGGTTGCTCGAGGAATTCGACCAGCCCGACCTCGAGGAGCTCTTTTTTTACCTGGTCGAGCGTGTCGACTCGGGGCGGGACGTGGCGGAGGCTCGTGTCGGGCCGGTGAACGCGAATCCGTGACGGACCTTTTCTTCTTGGACGGCGGGCGTGACGAACGGGCGGGCATGAAAACCAAGTTTCGCTGGTCAAATCTGTGGATTATTATGCGTCGTGAGGTCCGCGATCAGATTCGCGACCGGCGGACGCTGTTCATGATTTTCGTGCTGCCGATCCTGCTTTATCCCATGCTCATGTTTGGGATGTTGCAGGTGTTATCGGCGCTTGAGCAAAAGCCGCGCGTGGTGGTGGTGGTCGGGTCCGAGAATTTGCCCCCCGCGCCGCCGTTGCTCGATCCCAGCGGAAAGGGTTTTTCGCCGGATCTTTTCGACTCGCCCGGAGACGCGGGCCGCATGGTGGTCGAGCGCCAGGACGCGACCAGCGACTGGGCCGACCCGCGAACGGCCGAGAGCGCGATCCGCCATGGGCTCGCCTCGGCCGTGGTGATCATCCCCAAGGATCTGCGGGATCAGCTCAAGCGAGACGTCGAGATCGCGATTCCGATCCAGTACAACAGTGTCGACGAGCCCAGCCAGATCACCCAACTGCGGCTCAAGGATATGCTCGCGCGGTGGAAGGTGAGCATCGTCGCTGGCCGATTAGCGCGCGACCGTAAGGATAAGAGCTATACCGAGCCCATCGAGGTCAGGGCGCTCGATGTCGCGACGGCCGACGAAAAGGGGGGGAACGTCTGGAGCCGGCTGTTTCCGTTCCTGCTGGTCATGATGTCGCTGACCGGGGCGTTTTACCCAGCGGTCGACCTCTGCGCCGGTGAAAAAGAGCGTGGAACCATGGAGACCCTCTTGATCAGCCCCGCCAGCCGATCCGAGATCGTCCTGGGCAAGTTCCTAACCGTCATGCTCGCCAGCGTCACGACGGCGATCCTGAATCTGCTCAGCATGGGCCTCACCGGGATGCAGGTCGCGCGCCAGTTTGGCGAGATGGGGGGGGGTGCCGGCCGTCGCGCGGTCGCCGCGTCATTCGCCGCGCCATCTCCTCAATCGGCGTTCTGGATGCTCGTCCTCCTGATCCCGCTGGCGGCGTTTTTTAGCGCGGTCTGCCTCGCCCTGGCCGTCCTTGCCCGGAGCATGAAAGAGGGGCAATATTATATGACGCCCCTTTATATGATCTGCTTGCCGCTCGTCTTCCTGACCCTCTCGCCCGAGATCGAGCTCAATCTCTTCAACAGTCTGTTGCCCATCACGGGGGTCGCGCTTTTGCTCCGCGCCCTGATCATGGGCAATTACGACACGGCCGCCCAGTTTTTCCTCCCCGTGCTCGTCCCTACCCTGATCTACGCCGCCGTCGCCCTGCGCTGGGCGATCGACCAATTTCAGCGCGAGGACGTCCTGTTTCGCGAGGCCGAGCGGTTCAACGTCGTCGCCTGGCTCAGGCACCTGATTCGCGACCGGGAGCCGACCCCGACGGGGGCGCAGGCGGTCCTGTGTTTCGCGCTCATCCTGAGCGCGTCCTGGTTTCTCACGCTCTATCTTTCGTCCCGCGGAGCGGGCGTCGACCTGGCCACGGTGGCGGCTGGCCAGCTCATGATCATGATCCCGCCGGTGATCATGGCCTTCATGCTGACCAGGTGCCCCTTCCGCACGCTCAGGCTCACGATTCCCGAGGGCCGCTATCTCTTGCTGGCCCTGGGTCTTGTGATCGCGCTCAATCCGCTCGTCAACGAGCTCCGCCCGCTCGTCGAGTGGCTGTTTCCCATCCGCCGGCAAATCGCCGAGACCCTCGGCAAGATGATGGCCCAGGCCCCGAGCCTCCCCATCGCCATCTTGTCCCTCGCGATCATGCCGGCGGTCTGCGAGGAGCTGGCGTTTCGCGGGTTTATCCTGTCAGGGCTGGAGCATCAGCGACGCACCCGATCGGCCATCGTGCTCTCGGCGTTTCTCTTTGGCTTTCTGCACGTGTTGCTTTCGCTGTTTCAACAGCTTTTCAACGCCACCCTGCTGGGCGTCGTGTTGGGCTTATTGGCCGTGCGCGGTAAGAGCCTCTTGCCAGGGATCGTTTTTCACGCCATCAACAACGCCTGGGCGATCACCCTGCCGCGCTTGGTGGGAATGAAATCGCTCCAGCCCGCCCTGAGCGCTGTCTTTCGCGACCCGGCCCAGGGTCTTTATCATGAGGGCTGGCTCGCGCTCGGCGTGGTCTGTTCGGCGGGTCTCTTGTATCATCTCTGGCGGCTGCGGTTTATAAGGCCCCCGGAACCGTCCCTGGCCGCCCCCGTGGTCGTGCCCTGATCGGCCCGTTGGCACACCGGGTCCCATGGAGGAATCGCTCGATGAGACGAGGGACGCTGACACTCCAGGCGCGATTCGTCTTTCCCGTCGAGAGCCCGCCGATCGAGCAAGGCTGCGTGACGATCAAGGAGGGTCGAATCGCCTGGGTTGGGCCCGCCAGCGAGCGTGAGGCGGACATCGACCTAGGCAACGCGGCGATCGTGCCGGGGTTTGTCAATGCGCACACGCACCTTGAGCTCGATCCGCTCGAGGACGGCGATCGATCGGGTTTGGCCGACGACATGGTGTCTTGGCTCAGGCGGGTGGTAGGCAAGCGCCGGGTCACGACCGAGGAAATGCTCCGCGCGGCCGCCGTTCGCAACCTGGCCTCGGCGATCGCGGCCGGGACGACGCTGGTGGCGGATGTGACCTCCGCCGGCGCGAGCTGGGACGCCGTCGCGTCGGCCGCGGTCCGCGGGGTGGTTTTCGCCGAATTGATTGGCCTCAAGCGCGAACGGGGACTCTTTACCAGCGAGACCGCCTGGCAATGGCTGGGCAAGATCAGGCCGGAAAACCAGGTCGTTGCCTGTGCCCGGCCCGGGCTCAGCCCGCACGCCCCATACAGCACCGCCGGCTGGCTCTATCACAAGGCCGCGGGGAGCCGCATGCCCCTGACCACCCATCTGGCGGAATTCCCCGAGGAGCTTCGGCTTCTGGAGAATCGGGACGGCCCCTTGCGTGAATTCCTCCAGGATATCGGCGCTTGGGACGACGAGTGGGACCCGATCGGCCCTCGTCCCTCGGATTACATTCGCAAGGGGGAGCTCCGCCGCGCCGATTGGTTGATCGCGCATGGGACATATCTTGATCCCGACGACTTTTGGCAGCTCCGGCCCGAGGCCGCCCCGGACGGAGAGCGCGTGGCGGTCGCCTATTGTCCCAGGACCCACGCCCGCTTTGGCCATGCACCTCATCCTTATCGTAAGCTGATCGACAAGGGAGCGATCGTCTGTATCGGTACCGATAGCCTGGCGTCGACGCCGACCCTGAGCGTCCTTGACGAGCTCCGGTTCCTGCATGGTCGCGACCCCTCGATCCCGGGCGGCCTCTTGCTCGCGATGGGGACCCTTTTTGGCGCATGGGCTCTTCGCGCGGACAGCACGACGGGGAGTCTCAAGCCCGGAAAATCCGCCGATCTCGCGGTGATTTCCCTTCCCGACCGCGACGACCGCGACCCGTTCTTGCTCCTCTTCGAGTCGACCGAGCCCGTGGACTCGACCCTCTTCGAAGGCGACTTCGTGGCCGGGCCGCGGGTTGGGGAGTGAGGGCGCGGGCCAAGAGGAAGATCGCGGAACCGTCGAAACGTCGCCGCGCATGGGCTGGAGCGGTTGGAAACAGGCGACGGTGATGTGCTTCGCAAGGCACGAGTTGTCGCCCTAGCGTCGAATTGGAAGCCTTTCGAACAAGCCCGAAGGGTAAGCGAGTGAATTCCGGTCCCTATATCCGCTCGTATCCCAAGCAGTAGAGCGAAGGACGATCCCGAGCCGCCACTGGCTGAGCTCCAGGAAGTCGTGGATCTCATCAATGCGTCAACAGCGACGTCGATTCAACTTCCATCGCCCGCGGCCGTCGGGCTCTCCCGTGGCGGAGCTGGTCGGTCGAGCTCGTCCCAGGGAGCGCCGTCGACTTCTTGCCTGAGCCATAAATAAAGGTAACACGCCGTCGTCGCGTAATAACACCATACCCACCCCGAAACCACCAGCCGTACCGCCGCTAGCCAGCCCATGTGCGCCAAGGCCGAGACGTCCCCCGCCGTCGGGTCTCCGGAGAACAACGACATGCCATGCCCGGGACCACCAAACGAAAGGCTCCAGAGCACGATGCGAATCGTGGAAGTCTCGATCAACCGGATCAAGGCCAATCCCAAGATCCCCATCACATAGGCATACGCCAACGGAATCACCATCGTCGCCAACTTTTGCTGTAGATAACTGATCACGCGCGAGGTCACGTCGAGCGCATCGTCAGCGCCCGAGGCGACGGCCGCGAGCATCAGCGGCCAGCCTAGAAACAGGACGATCCCGATCAGCGTCATCAGAAACCCCAGCGCCAGCGGCACCACCAGGCCAAGACCACCGATCGCGGGCCCGATCACGGGAATCCGGTAGATCAAGCCATAAAGAGCCAGCAGGCCCGCGCAGACCATCAAAAGCAGAACGAGCCCCAGGGGCGCGAGCCCGACCGAGGCCCTCGATCGCCAGCTCAATCCCATCGCCTCGCGAAGCCCCACGCGACCCCCACGGCCGATCTCGACCATGATCATCCGGCAAATCGCCCCCCCAACCAGCCCGCCGATTCCGTAAAACCAAGGAATCGCGAGGACCCCACGAACCACGCCCCGCCAGCCCATGCCGCCGCTGAACGAGCCCCAGGCCAGGGCCGGTCCCAACCCGAGTGGAGCTAAAAACATGTGATTGATTGACGCGAAATCCCACCCTAGGGCGCGGTTCGGGCCTTGTTCGCCGGGATCAAGGACGGTCCACGCTCGCGCGGGCGTCCCGAAAAGCCAGTCGAGCCCCGACCATCCCATCTGGATGACGAGCAAACCCACGGCCGCCAGCGCGACCTTGCGGGGGTCGAGCGTCGAGCGAAAACGCATCCGCGCGATCAAGGTCAACCAGGGAAATCGCCGCTCTCGCGCGATCCGATCGTCATTCGAAGAGGCCATGAACCGGGATACTCCCTGGTCGAGAACGGGATGGGCGGTCCGCCCCGAATCAGGAGCCACGCGGAACCACGCACGAAAGCACGGTCGACGCGCCGATCGGCTCGATCTCGAACCGCCCCACCGACGCTGGGACCAGCATTGAGGATCCGAATCCGAGCGGGTGGGATTCGCCGTTGTGGATCACGCTCGATTGGCCCTCGAGCCCGAGCAGGATCGTGAACTCCTGCTCGCGGCCAAGCGTGGTGCTCGCCTGGAGCGACCAGCGATCGAATTCAAAAAACTCCGAACGGGCGAGCGGTTCGCGCTTGCCCCAGGCATGAGTCTCGGCCTTGGGGATGATCGGGGAGACGGGTCCGCGGTCAAAATCGATGACCTCGAGAGCCTCCCGAAGATGGAGGGCTCGGGGCTTGCCGTCGGGGCCGGTTCGGCCCCAGTCGTCGACGCGGTAGGTCGCGTCGGAGGTCTGCTGGATCTCCGCGAGCAGCACGCCAGCGCCAATGGCGTGAACCGTGCCCGCTTCGATCAAGATGCAATCTCCGGGCCGGGGCTCGATAGCGTGCAACAGCTTGGGAACCGTGCCGGCCTTGATCGCCGCCTCGAAATCGGGGCGTTGCACCCCTTCCTTGAGTCCCGCGTAAATCAAACCGCCGGGTTGGACAGCCATGACGACCCAAGCCTCGGTCTTGCCCCCATCGCCCGAGAGCCGCTGTCCCTGCTCGTCGTTGGGATGGACCTGCACGGACAGAACCTCGTTCGCGTCGATGAATTTCACCAGCAACGGAAACTGCTCGACCGTCGACATCCGCTCGCCCAGAAGCTCGGCCCCGCGCTCACGAATGAGCTCCCGAAGGCTCGTCCCCTTGAGAGGCCCCGCGTTCACGACGCTGACCGCGTCTCGATAATCCGAAATCTCCCAGCTCTCGGCATAATCGCTCGCCGTCCCGAGGTGCTTTTTCAAGACCGTCCCCAGCCGCCGTCCGCCCCAGATCAACTGGCGGAGTATCGGCTCGAAACTCATCGGATACAAGGGGGTGGTCCTCATGATCAAAACCTCTAGCCTTCTAGGAACATCGTGGCCTGGATGACTTGTTTGTACTGCCCAGGGTGGGATCTTGTCGACCGAAGCGCCATGCTTTCAACCACGATTCTTCCCTCTCCTATTCTTTTCGCATGTCTCGATGATTTCTTGGGATCGACTCGCATGCGGGCCTTTTGGCTGACCCGCGCCGAAAGTAGACCCCGGAGTCAGCCAATCCGCCTCTCACTCCACTTGATGTGTGATCGTGTGTACATCATTGCCCGTTTCAGGTGTTGGGGACGGGTGAATTCGGGGTCCAGGTCGTGTCTGATTTTCACCGACTCTTCGAGATCCGCTGTCCAGTACACGGCTTGATCACGATCTCGGACTGGGAGCGTGACCTCATCAACGCGCCCGCGTTTCAGCGACTCCGAGCGGATCCGGCAACTCGCCTGGACCGATCAGGTCCATCCCGGTGCGATGCACACCCGATTTGAGCACTGGCTGGGCGTTCCGCACGTGGCCACTTCTTCTTTTTGATGCGATCGCCGCGAGGTCAAAGGATCTCCTTGAGACCGAGTCGACTAAGGAACAGGTCTTATGACCATTCAAGATCAATGGCGGTTTCGCGTCGGCGTGTTGACTCATCTCGTGGCGTTTTCTCCCACGAAACTGGGCCGAACGGCACTCATGAAGCTGGCCTACCTGCTTCAGACCGTGAAAGACGTGCCGCTCGGATACAACTCACGTATCGACACATGCGGACTTTTGATCAAGATGTTCTCAACGACGTCGGTCAAGCCGAGGGCATGCGGGCGATCGTTTCGACCATGATCCTTTTCCAAGGTGGCCATGGCTACGAGTTCGGTCCAGGACCCGCGGCGGATCAGGTCCGCGGTTGGATCGACGACAAGAGCGGGACGTTACAAAACCACATGGATTGGGCGATTGGGAACTTCGGAGGTCGGAACGCCGCCGACTTGGAGCTGCTTTCGACGATTGTTTATGCGGATCGGGACTTGTTGGGTCGCGCGCAGCCAGTTTCCCTTGACGAGCTCGTTCGCATGGTCAGGGAGATCAAGCCTCGGTTGTCAGTCGAATATGTCAAGACGAGCATCAATCACCTGGACGGGATGGGGCTCTTACTGGCGTTCCAGGAACTCCAGGTGCCTTCTCTCGCGCTTAGAACTGTTCCTGGATGAGGATTCCTCTTTACGGCTCGGGAAAAGAGGCCGGAGCTTGAGTCCTCCCCGTGTGGGAAGAAGGCAGTCTTCCTTCCCTTTCTGGATGAATCGGGTCTATGAAGAGTTGGCCGGGCTTTCAAGAGACCCTCGGTGGCGGTGTCGGCGGTTCCGCCGTCCGCTGAGTCAGAGGCGTCAGCAGAAACTCCAGCGTTTCGGAGATCACTCGTTCGCGGTCATGGTCGAGGGCGAGCAGGTGATCCGAGCGGTCCATGAGGATCAGGCGCTTCTCCGTCGACCCCAGTCGAGCGAGCAGCCAGTCGGCCCTGGAGGGCTCGACCACCGTGTCTCGCCGTCCCTGGATGATGAGCGTTGGCGCGTGGATCGCCCCGAGGGTGGGCTCGACCTGCTCGATGAGCTCAAGCGAGCTTGCGGTCGCGGCCAGGCTAAAGGTCTGAAAGCGATCCCTCGCCGCCGCCCAGCGCCTCATTTCCGGGTCGCGCGCGGCGGGACGACGGCGCGGGATGCTGGAAATCACACGGGCGATCGGGCCGAGAATCGCCCGGGGGCGAAACGGCAGCCAGCCCAGATGGCGAATCGCGAAAAACGGCGCGAGCAGGACGAGCCGGGCAACCGGCCGCAACGTCGCCAGCCGGAGGGCGAGCGTCGCTCCGGTGGAAAACCCCACCACGGCCACCTGGTCGTCCAGGGATGCAAGCTCGTCAAAATCCGCCAGGACGGCTTTTTCCCAGTCCCGCCAATCCGATCGAGGCATGACGGGTCCAGGCCCCAGATGACCAGGCAAGATCGGGGCGCGAACCCTCGTCAAGGCCCCCTCGAGTGCCTCGATGAGCGGCTGAAGCTCATAAGGACCACCCCCCAGACCGTGCAAGACCAGACAAGAGGGAGACTCCACGCGACCACCCGCCGTTCCCATGGATTCAATCATCCGTTCCTATCCCGGGACACACCAGTGACCGGTTTCATCGAGACCCCCATCGGCTCGTATGCGGCGATCAGGCCGGCTCGGATAGCTTACTCAAAGGGTGACCTCGACGCCCCATGAGTGACAAGGAAGTTAACGGAACCTTACATGGCCATTCCGCCCGAAGTGGGCGAAAAACAGGGGAACTTACGGCCGAACGACCCTCGCCTGTCGCTCATAGGTGTAGGGCGGCGTCTCAACTCGAGCGCGGCGGTCTTTCGCGAACTCGGCATGGTCCACGCTTGTCGCGGACCCGCGTCGAGGGTGCGCGCGGTGGGCCTGTTTTGGTGGGACAGGGGGACGGGGATGGACGAGCTGATCGCACTGCCCGATGAACGCTTTAATCTCAAGCGAGCATTGTCGGGGGTGTTCTGGGTGATGGCGCTGGCGATCTCTTCGTTTTTTGGGATCAGTTACAGCCAGGATTCCTGGCCGTTCGGCGACCATCGAACCGTGCGAGAGCGGTATTCGGTCACGAAGGTTGAGCGCGTCGATCTAGCGCCGATCGTCAACGTTCCCGGGAGGGTCGAAAGTATCCGGAAAACCATCGTCCGCTGCGAGCTGCAAAACCTCGCGGGCCAGACGGCGGGGGGGTCATCGACCTTGATCGAGCTCCTGCCCGAGGGCTCGGCGGTGAAAAAGGGGGACGTGCTCGGCCGGCTCGACGGCTCGAACTTCGAGGAAATGCTCCGACAGCAGGCCATCGTCGTCGAGCAAGCGCGGGCGAGCGAGCTTCAGGCGCGACTGACGTACGAGATCGCGGTGCTCTCGGTCAAGGAATACGAGGAAGGAACCGTCCTCGAGACCTTGAAAGGCATGGAAGGGACGGTGGCCCTGGCCCGCTCCGACCTCTCAAGAGCCAAGGACCACATGGAATGGTCCCAGCGCATGAATGGCAAGGGCTATGCCTCGTTGGCCCAGGTGATCAACGACGCGAATTCGACACAACAGCTTGATTTCAGCCTCAAGAGACAACTGAGCACCGTCAGTCTCTTTCAGCGCTTCACGCGGCCCAAGACCAAGAAAACGCTGCTCGGCGAGGTCAAGATGGCCGAGATGCTGCTCAACAACGAGACCCTCAGACTCTCTCGCCAGCTTGATCGCCAGAAGATGATCCAAGGCATGGTGGATCATTGCGTGATTCGAGCGCCTCACGATGGGTATCTGTATTACGTGAAGGAAGGACGACAGCCAGTTCAGATCGAGGAAGGGCTCGTGGTCCGTCAGGGGCAAGGGCTGTTTTATCTTCCCGATCTCACGCGGCTTCAGGTGATCGCGGCGTTCAACGAGTCGGTCGTCGACCGTGTCTCCGTGGGGCTGCCGGCCAGGGTCTATTTCGAGGCCTATCCTCAACTCTGCCTGACAGGGACGGTCACCACCGTCAATCAGATCCCTGTCCCCCAGAATGACCGTGGCGAGGACGTTCGCTTCTTCGTGGGAAACGTCCGACTGGACGCGACCTCGCCCCAGCTCCGGCCTGGAATGTCGAGCCGGGTCGACATCCAGCTCGGGAACCGGAAAAATGTCATCGCCGTCCCTCACCGCGCCTTGATCTCGGATCATGGCCGGATCTTTTGCTATGTCTATCATGATGAGCAGCTCGAACAGCGCGACGTGAGGACCGGCAGCGATACCCCGGAATTGATCGAGGTGGTCCAGGGCCTCGAGCCTGGTGAGGAAATCGCGCTCAATCCCCCGGAAACCTTCGTGCGCCCTCGGCCTCTGCTCGGCTTCGATCAAATCGACCGTGCTCCCCGATCCGATCGATCTCCACGAAAAACCGCCAACCGACAACCCTGACCAGGAGAATCCCCGCAAATAACCCATTCATCCCAATCGTGCGTCATGCCCCGGGCAAGAGTGGAGATCGGGCCAGACTCCCCTTGTCATTGTGCAATTATTGTTTTACAATCGGGTTGGTTTTGGACTTGGGGGGTTTCTGTTAATCTCTAAAGGAAGCTCCAGGTGCCAGGATGGGCCGTTGAGGACGCCGCGAGCGTTTTTGGCGGTTTACGGGAAGGTCCTACCCTTGGTATCGAGGCTCATCCACTTGAGCCGGCCGCTCCCGCGGCCATTCGGAGTGACCGAAGCGGGGTTTGCTTGAACTCGCGTTGCCGGCGGAGCTTGGCTGGGCGTCCTAGAATGTTTGTGGAACGCGGGACTCCAAACGTGCCGGTCGGTCCGAAGATGCAGGGATGCCGCGATGCGAAAGACGATTGGGGGAATCGATGCAATCGGATAATCAACGACGACGTAGGGTGATCCTGGCGCTTGGGTTTGTTCTGGCCTTGGGCGCGTCCGCGGGGCTCTGGCTCCAGGGGCGGGGTCGGACGTCGTCGACTCAGGCCTATCACCTCTCGAATGTACGTCGAACCGACCTGTTTCCGACGGTGGTGGCCAGTGGTCGGGTTGAGAGCAGCAAGCGAACGGTGATCGAGTGCGAGGTTGAGAACGTCGGCGTGGGTGTGCAGGGCCAGCGGCTTTTTTCTGGGAATTCGGCCGCGCTTTTGTCGGTGATGCCAGAGGGGTCGACGGTCAAGAAGGGTGACATCCTCGCGGTGATTGATTCGTCGAATTTCGACGAATTGCTTCGGGTTCAGCGGATCGCCGTCGAGCGTGCGCGATCCGACTTGCGGCAGGCCGAGCTCAATTATGAGATCGCCCAATTGGCGATCGAGGAGTTCAAGGGGGGGGTCATGAAGGAGACCCTCCAGGACATGGAAGGCAAGATTTTGCTGGCGCGTTCGGAGCATGAACGGAAGGCCGGGCGGG